>JAGLDI010000081.1 GCA_023145655.1 Desulfuromusa sp.
ATGAAGGCAATATTTCTATCAGATGCGCACCTCCGCAATGCAGAGGATAAAAACTATCAATATTTACTTGATTTTCTCAATCAGGAAAAAGGACTCGATGCCCTTTTTCTGCTCGGTGATATTTTTGAATTCTGGCTCGGTTATAAACACCTGGTATTTGCCGCCTACGTTCCATTGTTGGACAAACTGCGCCAGCTATCAGAATCAGGGACTAAACTCTACTTTGTTGAGGGAAATCACGACTTCAACATGGGGCCCTATTTTACAGAAACACTTCGTTGTACCGTCATTCCAAATCAACAGCTAATTGAATGGGATGGTCAAAAAATCATGCTCAGCCATGGCGATCTTCTCAATCCAAATCGTAATTACCAGCGGCTGCGCACATTCTTCCGAAGTTGGCCGATCACTTTTTTATCCCGGTTGATTCATCCCGATCTGGTGTGGTCATTTGCTCTCTGGTTAAGCAATAAAAGCGCAAAAAATCGGCCAGAAAGCCAACACCACGACCCGTCCTCCTATTTAATCCCATTTTCTGAAACCAGTCACAGCGATATGGTTATTTGCGGACATTTTCACCATCCCCTTGAAATAGAACATTGCGGCGTCAAAATCATTGCGTTAGGAGACTGGATCACTCAGTTCTCCTACGCTGAGATGGTGGATGGTGAGATCAAACTAAAAAGCTACCACAACTGATCAATCTATTCCTCAGCGCCTTCCTTGCAACGACTCACCAAATCTTTCAAAGTGACACCATCCAGACTTTCAGTGACCAGATCTTCTATCCGCTGGTAAGTTTCCAAGGCAATCAGAGTCTGAGGGTGGGGATGCAGATGGAGAGCTTCCTTACCACAATCACCCATTTTTCTGATAATTTCTGCCACACTGAGATCTTCAGCAGAACGACCAAGTTGATATTGACGGTGCCCTGTCAAAGTAGAAATCTCGGTCACAAACCCAACCTTTAGCAACAGATTGATAATACCGCGACATAGACGGGGAGGGATAAATAGATATTTCGCCAGTTGTTCATGGCTTACTGGTGGCTCTCCACTAGCAAAACGATCAGCCAATGTGACCAACAATGCCAGCGCAATCTGCTCAAAACTGTTTCGGCTCACCTCTGATCCACGCAAATCCCGGCCACTGGTGCGCAAATTTTGCTTTGCATAGCAAACCCCGAGACCAAAAAGAACAATCACCCAGGAAAGATAGAGCCAGACCATAAAAATCGGCAGTGCCGCCATCGTTCCATAGATTGCATTATAACGACCAACACCAACCTGAAAATGGACATAGCCAACCTGAGCAATCTGCCATAATGTCCCACCAACCACACCACCAACAAATGCAGCCCGCCATTCCACCTTAATGTTTGACATGAAAACATAGAGACCGGTAAATGCAAGCCACATAAAGACAAACGGAGTGACCTTAAAAAGTAGCAGAATTAGATTTCCAACCATCTGCATTTCGAGCAGTTTTTGTACCAGACTGTTGCTGGTCAAGGTCGATGTCATTGAAATAGCAGAGATGATAAGCAACGGACCGACAAAAATGACCGAGAGATAATCAGCAAATCGACGTAATATTGGACGGACACTTTTAACCCCCCATACGTAATTGAATGATTTCTCTACATTTGTGAGGAGTGAAACCACAGCAATAATCAAAAAAATCAGTCCAACAGCTCCCAGTCTTGTCACTTGGGTATTATTGATATAACTAAGAACAACATCGGCAACTTGACCATCACCAACATTCAATTTTTCAATAATCAATGGCTGGAGCAAATTCTGCACCCCGAATGCCTTTAACAGCGTAAAAGTCAGTGCTAACAATGGTACCAAGGACAACATTGTATAATAAGTTAAGGCTGCCGCCCGCAAGAAGCACTGATTCGTCCCAAAATCCCTGAGCACCAAGGCAGCGGTCTGAACCTGGCGCAATGAAATCCGCTGAAAAAATGATAAATCGGCGGGATTCTGCTCCCATAGAAGACCTTTTATCTTCTCTCTCAATCTAGATGTTGATTCTTTGATCTTCACCATCACACTGACCTTTTGACCCTATTGAGTTAGCTGCAAATCGACAGTTTCGACAGGTAAATCCATTTTTTCAATTTCGTCGCGGTAGAGCTGTCCATCCCCGACCAGAACGATCTGGATATTATCAGGATGGAGGTACTGTTGTGCCACCCGTTGAACATCCGCAATGGTTACAGAAGCAATCCGTTGACGGTAAGTTTCAAGATAATCTTTGGGATAGTCATAGTAATCAAGGCGTACTTTTCGATTAACCACTGAATGGCTATCGGCGAAAGCAAACACAAAGGAATTAATCAAACTCGCTTTAGCCAGATCAAGCTCCGCGGTAGAAACAGGTTCATCCCTAATTTGTCTGATTAACTGCTTCAACAAGGTAACTACTTCTCCAGTTGACTCACATTTTGTCTCGCTACTGACAATAAACAGGCCGGGCAATCGACGTCCCACCTGAAAATAAGAATAGACCGAATAGGCCAGCCCACGATCAGAACGAACTTCGCGCATCATTCGTGAATTAAAACCACCCCCACCGAGAATATAGTTTGCAACCTGCAAAGCAAAAACATCCGGATTATCCTTGCTGATACCAGGATGTCCCATCAAAACAGTCGTTTGTGGAATCTGTTTATCAGCCAAAATGATTTTCCCGGCCGGTGCTGCGGGCAATGGTGGCAGTTCCCGTGGAGAAGATTCGGTTGTCTGCCAGTTTTCAAACTGCTGATCAAGTAGAGCAACCAATTCAGATTGCTGGATATCCCCGGAAACAGCTAGCCAAAAATGACCAGGTTGAAAATAACGGTGATGCAGTTCCAGGAGATCATTTCGGCTAAAACTATTCACCATTGCTGCTGTCGGTACAGCGCCGAAAGGATGTCCGGGATAGATCGCCTCACCAAGCAGACGACCTGCAATTGAACCAGGATCATCATTTCTGCGGTGGATGTTTTCTAACAACTGTGCCCGGACCAACTCCACCCGTTCTGCTTCAAACCGGGGTCGGCGCAATAACTCCCCAAAAATTTCGATTCCCCGTTTCAAATCCTGCCGATTTAAAGAGAGATCGATTTCATAACCATATTTGGAACTTGAAACAGTTAAAATAGCAGCCATTCCTTCCAGTTCTGTCTCCAACTGTTGTGGTGACAAACTTTCTGTCCCGCCTGTCGATAGGGATTGGGCAAAGAACTGTGACAACCCGGTTTTATCAAGGGGGTCATATATACTTCCCCCCTCAACCAGCAGGGTCAAATTAACCAGTGGTAGTTCATGATCCTCTTTCAGATAAAGCTTCACACCGCTGGCCAACCGCTGTTGTGTAACTTCCGGAAAATGAAATACAAGAGCTGGGAATATCAGGTTATCAGGGCGTTCCTGCTGACCCAAACGAGTCTGACTACAGCCGAAAAGGAGGATGATTAGCAGCAAGTATAAAAAATAGCGCATTATTAATTTTCTCCACGAATCAAAGTCACAACAGTTCTGTTATCAGCACGCAAATAACGCTTGGTAGCAGACATAACATCCTCAGCAGTTACCAAATTAAGTTGTTTTTCATAATCAACCAGATAATGCCAATCGCCAAGGGTCTGGTATGAAGATAACATCCTCGCCAGCCCACCGTTCCCTTCCAGCCCGCGAAGGATTGAAGTCATGATCTGCTTACGGGCAACATCAAGCTCTGCACTAGTAAGTAGCTCTGATTTTAACCGATCCAGCTCAACATAAACAGCATCCTCAATATCAGTACAGGAGCAGCCATAGCGCGGGGTCATGCTCAGAATCATCAAATTATCATAACGTGAACCAGGTGCAGTGAATACGCCGACGTCCGTGACCAATTGTTTCTCGACAACCAGCGTTTTATAGAGTCGTGAGCTTCTCCCCTCACTTAAAATCTGCAGAAGAATATCAAATACGTAATCATCCTTGTGTGGCATGGCAGGCTTATGATAAGCAATCATCAATTGCTGTTCTGCATCAAAATTGATCGTAACCCGCCGCTCCCCCTTTTGTTCCGGCTCCTTGTCTACGACGGGCGGAACCGGCACCCCCGGCGCAAGTTTACCAAAATAGTGCTCAACCATCTGCAACGTGGCTTCGCTGTCAAAATCACCAACTAGGGTAATCACCATATTGACCGGAGTATAATATTTTTCAAAAAAAATACGGATTTGATCAGGGTCGAGATTGTCAATATCTGAATTCCAACCAATCACCGGGTTCCGGTAGGGGTGAACCTTATACGCCGTTGCCAGCAAGGTTTCGTACATCAAACCATCGGGGCTACTTTCATAGGAACGACGGCGCTCTTCGTGAACAACATCCCGCTCAGTATAAAATTCACGAAAAACCGCATTTTCTAACCGATCAGACTCAATTGCCGCCCAGAGTTCCAACTTATTGGCCGGCAGATTAATCAGATAGGTGGTTGAATCCTTGCCGGTAAATGCATTGTACCCGACCCCACCATTTTCTCCGTAGATTTTAGAAAATTCGTTCTTGACCACCAGCTTTCGGTGTTCCTTCTGCAGCCCCTTAAGTTGATCTTGCAGCTGTTGTATCTCCTCTGGGTCAGCATCATGACGATTTCTCAGAACATCTATCTGTTGACCAACAGTTTTAATCTTCTCTAAAAGTGGTTTTTCGGCCGCATAGTCTTTGGTCCCCAGAGTTTTTGTCCCTTTGAACAACATATGTTCCAATAAGTGAGCAACCCCCCGCTCCTGACTGGTTTCATTGACCCCACCCACCCGAAAACTGATATATGCTGCCACGGTGGGGGAATTGTGACGTTCCACCAGAAGAACCGTTGCTCCATTGATGAGCCGATGTTCCTGAACCTTCTCAAATATGGTGTGCGAAGATGATGATGCCGGGATGGTGTAAATCAGTAAAAACAGTAAGCACAAAAAAATAATGATTATACGCTGCATCTGGATTCCTCCAAAAAAAATGATTAATTCTCCACAACAGTTTATAGTATCTCATAGCCCAGTGAGGAATCTACCCGCTTTGCTCTTTTTTTAGAAAGGTAATTTTTTATGAAACGTATTGCTGTTTTGACCAGTGGCGGTGACTGTTCAGGGATGAATGCAACGCTGCGTGCTGTTGTCAGAGCTGGTTTAGCTTCAAACCTTGAGATTATCGGCATCCAGAAAGGGTTTCAAGGTCTCATTGATCGTCTCTATGAACCGATGACAACCCGATCAGTAAGTAATATCCTGCAGCGCGGAGGAACAATTCTACAGAGCGCCCGCTGCAAAGAGATGCGCACCGAACCGGGACTGCGGTTGGCTTGTGAGAATTTAAAAGGAATGGGGGTAGAAGGTCTAATTGTTATTGGTGGAGATGGCTCTCTCCAGGGAGGATATGCAATCCACCAACAAGGGATCCCGGTCATTGGCGTTCCTGGCTCAATAGATAACGATATCTCCTTCACCGATGTTTCACTGGGTGTCGATACAGCATTGAATAATATTGTCCGCGCTGTCGATAATCTGAAGGATACAGCATCATCCCATGACCGTGCCTTTGTGGTCGAAGTAATGGGCCGGAATTGCGGGTACCTGACCGTTGTTGCCACCATTGCTGCCGGTGCTGAATACAGTCTGATCCCAGAAGAGCCCTATGACCTTGACGAAATCTGCAACGACTTGCGGAGACGCTATCAAGAGGGTCGTACCAATTCTATCGTTATGGTCGCCGAAGGGGCTGGTAAAGCTGAAGATATAGCTGATCAGATTAAAAATCGGATCGGTTTTGAGACTCGGGTCATCGTCCTTGGTCATTATCAGCGCGGCGGATCACCAACGGTTTATGATCGTCTCCTCGGAGCACGATTTGGCCAGGCAGCCGTTGAAAATCTTATTAAGGGTCATGGGGGGATGATGGTAGGATTGCAAGGATCATCAATAACTCTGACCGATCTTAAAACCGTAATCACCTCAGGGATTCGACCTATTAATCCCATGTTACCGAAGCTGGCAAATCAATTATTGGCTTGATCCAGGAACCTATCAGTCCTTGCGGATCGTAGCGAGAAATCGACTGGTCAAGAGCAGATTTTCGTAGATTTGAGAGCGAATAGCACGGTTATTTGTCGAAAATATACGGAAATATGAACCGAGCACACGGTTTTACAGTAGATTCTTGCAAAGACTGACAGTCTTCTAATTAAGGGAGAAGAACTCCTCAGGGAATGGGGGGGGGCTAAGTCAATCGAAAAGGTTTGACGGTCAAGGTCCTATATCGAAGAACATTGACTAGACCAGACCTACACCCCTTTGGTTTATGGACAGATTTAGCATCCGCCAGCATCACCTCAACCTTGTGGTCATTTCTTGATTTTGAATAGCCGGCTGCAATTGCAGCGGCATAGTTCAAATCGGTATCTTTTAACACCAGATTAGCGTTGCCAACCTTCATAACGACATGTGCCCCTGGAGCGTGCTGAACGTGAAACCAAAAATCACCTTTTTTAAGAATTTTTGTAGAAATTTCATCATTTTGCCGATTATTCCGCCCCCAAAGGATTTTGAACCCGGAGGGACTGGTGGTTTCATGTGGAATTGACGGTTGCAGCGTCCGTTTTGCATGCAGACGGTTTTTATCTTTCAGCAGCCCCGCCTGACGGAGTTCCTGAGCAATTTCTTCAATGTCGGAATTCTTTACACTATCCATTAACTGATAGTCAAGTTGCCCCAGCCACT
>JAGLDI010000082.1 GCA_023145655.1 Desulfuromusa sp.
CTCTATTTCCCCATCCCCTCCAGACGATATCCGATTAATAATAACATGCCTTGTTTCACAGGTCACTCCAATTTTGTCACTGACTTACTAGATGACCAATATTAGGATAATTTAAGTACCTGATAAATAAGGAATTTTAACACATACTCCTATTGACAAAGCATATCCTCTTCTATATAAATGCCGCAACTTATAAACCGTAAATTAACCTACAAATGAGTTTATGAACATACGATTTTTGCATAAAGCAACTATGCCACTGTTTCTCGGGCTTTGTTTGCTGCTGGTCAGTTTTTCAGAAAGTCTTGCCCCCATCTATCAGGGTCCAGATATTCAAATCATCGGGAAAGATTTCTATAAAGACCTGAAGTCTGAATTTAATCGCTATAGCTACCAGATTGATGCTCTTAATAACGAAGGCTCTCCTCTGAGTCTGCAGAACATTACTCCGATCCATCAAGATTCTGACATTCAAATCATTAGAAAAGATTTTTATAAAGACCTGGAATCTGAATTTAATCGCTATAGCTACCAGATTGATGCCTTGGAGAATGGTGTCCCCCCCCTGATCCTGCAAAATCTTCCCGGAGACTTAAATAAAATTCAATCCAACAAACACCGAAAATCAATATTCTTTAAAGCTCTACTGCCAATGATCCTGTTGGCCAATGATGAGATTCGTGTGGAACGTAAGCAACTGCTGATAATTGCTCAGCTGCTCTCTGCAAAAAAATTGTTAAACAAACAACAATTGCAGACAATAGCGACCCTGTCTAAACGCTACAAAGTCAAATTCAACAATTCTCAACCGGAGAAAACCGTCGTTAAACTGCTAAACCGAGTTGATATCATCCCTGAAGATTTAGCCTTAGCCCAAGCGGCCAATGAATCCGCCTGGGGAACATCGCGTTTTTCACGTGTAGCAAATAATTTATTTGGGCAATGGACATTCATCCCAGGTCAAGGGATCATCCCGGAAGATCGCCCGGCAGGGGCTACCTATGAAGTTCGAAAGTTTGCCACTATCTACGATTCGGTTCGCTCTTATCTGCTCAATTTGAACACCCATTCTGCCTATAAACAACTGCGAAAGCTACGGACGGGAAGTAGACTCAATGGTCAAAGCCCGAATGGTTTAAAATTGGCAGAAGGACTGCTGCGTTACTCAACCCGTGGTGAAGACTATGTCAAAGAGTTGCAGGCAATGATTCGTTACAATCAACTTGGCCGATTTACCACAGTTAAACTCCGTGCCCGCAGTTGAGGCAAAAATTCCCTCATCTTTTCAATTTTCCAAATTAGCGATCAGTTCAGAAGTGCAGAACAAAGCGGCTATTTAATCGACTGGATTTTTTGCATTTATCCAGGGGTGACTATACCAGAGCCAGCCACCATGATTGGACTGCAGTGTCAACGTGTACTTATTGCGCCGACCGGTCAAGGGCTGTTCTGCAGTCACCCGGTACCACCCGTCTCCCCTGTTGACATCAGCTTCGACCCAACAATGGTTTTCTCCCTGGACAAAACAATTTATTTGCTTTGGATTAATTTTCTGGCCAGCAATACGCAAATGGAGAACTGGCGGGTTTTTCCTGATCACCGCATCAAAAGGATCAACTTCAGAAATAGCCAACGGTTGCATGGCTAACTTTGTCTTAAAGCCTGCCAGGGTGGCATATGGCCCACCCATTGGAAAACGGGGCAGATTGAAGAGATTATGGGAAGAATGGATGACCCCAGACTGTTGTGCAAAAGCTGCGGTAAAGCCCAGTTCTTTGATGATTTCAACAATGTTGGAAGAATACTCCCCATAAGGATAGGCAAAGAGGGTCGGTTTACTTCCAAGATTTTTTTCAAATAATTTCTGAGCCCGTAAAATATCCTCACGAACTCGCTGTTTCCATTGTGACGTGGTTTCGGACGATTTCAGTTCCACCAAGTAGGCATGAGTATCGGTATGATTACCAATTTCTACCCCTTCGGCAGCTAATTCCCTAAGTTCTTGCCAACTCAGGTAACCATTTGTACCAACCGCAGCAGTGTTAACAAATAAGGTCATCGGAATACCATACTGACGAAAAATTGGCATTCCAACATCATACAAAGAACGGAAAGCGTCATCGACACAGAAAGATACTGCATGCTCGGGTAAATCTTTTCCCTTGGAGAGTCGACTCACCACCTCCCCAAGGGAGATAATTTCAACGCCCTCCTGTTTAACGTGTTCAAGTTGCTGGATAAAGATATCAGTGGAGATGTTGGTGGAAGGGTAGCGATTTTCATCAAAACGGTGATAAATGAAAGTATTGACCTGACCGGCATAAACCTGGGAGAGCATTGGCAAAAGAAGCAACAAGACAACGCTGGATAATAATTTAAACATATTTACTCCAAACTTCATTAAGAGTCCCTTACCCTATTACGCAAATAACGACGGATACTGTTTCTGGCTCGCGGAGTAACCGCCCATTCCAGCCATTTAGGAAGAACTTGTGGCGTTTCTGACGTTTCCACAACAATCTGATCACCATCAAGCAGGCGAGTTTTCAGTTGCCGGGTCCGACCATTAATCAGTCCACGACGGGCATGCAGACCGAGTGAATCATGGATTTCAAAAGCAAAATCCAGAACACTACTCCCTTCTGGTAAAATCTGGATATCACCCTGCGGGGTATAAACCTGTATCGTTGCGGAAGCAAGACGTAGTGATTCTGTATCAAAAGCAGATTCCCCTTCCATTAATGATTTAATCAGGGCACGGAAACCTTTATGATGAAATTTAAAACCAGGGGCTAAAACACCAGATTCGTTAAAACGATGAAGTTTTCTGGTGGTAATTTCAACTCGCAGCCGCTGCTCACCAGCCTGAACCGTCGTTTTTAATGCTTGATAACCATATTGGGAAGTCAAACTTAAATGGTCACGTAACTTCCCGGGAATCGGAGGAAATAAACCATGGAGAATGCCGAGAAACAGGTAGGCATCCATGGTTCTGGCAACCTGAACTTCCAGCGTATAGAGAGCCGAAAAACCCCGGGATCTGGAGCGATCTGAAATAACGGAAAAAGGTCTCCAGCGATCTTTCAACAGAGCATCAAGCCTCTGCTGCTCACAACTGTTGACAATATGGGCGCGAACCTTCCGTAGAAAATCGCTATTGACTTCTTTTTGTCTGGAGATTTCTTGTCTATAGACTTTGGCACGCCGAGAATAGAGGAGAGAATAGGACAGTGATTCAAGTTCTGTTGCAACATGGCCCATCCCCAGATGTTGTGCCAAGGGGACATATACCATCCGCGTCTCTTCAGCTATCAGCTTCTGCTTCTGCAGAGGCAAAGCGTCAATGGTGCGTAAATTATCAATTCTATCCCAAAATTTTAGACACAAAACACGAATATCATCGATAGCGACCAAAAGAGTTTTTTTATAAGTCTCCTTCTTGATATCTTCGCGGCTCATAATTGTCGATGTCACCTTGGTTAAGCCATCAACCAGGTGAGCAACCTCATCACCGTATTTTTTCTGCACCTCACCAAGTGTGGTCGAGGTATCTTCAACCACATCATGCAACAGAGCAGCAATCACGGAGGGGAAATCCATCCAGTGACGTGCTGCTAAATGGGCAACCCGCAACGGGTGAAAGATATAGGGTTCACCTGATTTACGCACCTGCCCCAAATGGGAAGATCGAGCGTCAGTAAGAGCCTGATCAACTCGATCTATTTCGTAATCAAGCTCATCTTCAGACAATTCAGCACCATAATGGGTCACCAGGAGTTCCATAATATCGGTCATTAAGCGCTGTTCTGTTCTGCTGTCAAACTCAGACATAAAACCTTCTTAAAAGCTACAATTAACCAGGGGGCCAGGTCATATCGCGACCACCAAGCAGGTGGAAGTGGAGGTGCCAGACAGCTTGTCCTCCAGCTTTATTACAATTATTAACCACGCGGAATCCAGAACCAGCAAAACCTAAATCACGAGCTAACTTTCCTGCTACTTGATAAATATGACCAACCAGTTCGTTATCAAGTGGGGCTAAATCCAGAGTGGTCTGGATATGTTTTTTAGGAACAATTAAAAAATGGTAGGGAGCCTGAGGTTCAATATCTTCAAAAACCACCAGTTGAGAATCCTCGTAGGTAAGCGTTGCCGGAATTTCACCCGCAATAATTTTACAAAACAGGCAATCAGAAGCCATCAAAATCTCCTAAATTAAAAGCAATCTGGTCTTTATAGAGACCAATGCCACCCCATCCAGGAAGAAACCAAGCATTTTTAAAATACTAGCAAAATATCAAGCCAATATCTAACTGAAACAGTATTTTTATTTATTTTTTTGTAAATAAATCAGGAATTCACGATTGCCTTTTGGTCCCAGAATTGGGCTCTCCGTAATTCCAAGAACTTGACAGTTAAGTTCGGTTACTAAGTTACAGATTTGTTGAACAACCTGATCATGCAATGAGCGATCCTTCACGACCCCACCCTTACCCACCTGCCCTTTACCAACCTCAAACTGAGGTTTAATCAAAGCGATCACCTCAGCGTCATCAGTGAGTAAACTGAGGGTATTTGGTAATACTTTTGTCAGTGAGATAAAGGAGGCATCAATAACCGCCAACGCCGGGATATCATCAAGTTGCGAGGATTGGAGATGCCGGATGTTGGATCTCTCCAGATTAATAATCCGCGGATCTTCACGAAGGCTCCAGGCTAACTGTCCATAGCCAACATCGATCGCATAAACTTTCTTTGCGCCAAATTGAAGAAGACAATCACTGAATCCACCCGTTGATGCACCAACATCAATAGCTATTTTATCCCTGGCTGTCACGTTAAATTCCCGGAGAGCTTTTTCCAGTTTCATCCCCCCACGCGAAACATAGGGGATATCTTCCCCCTTCAAGCGTATATCTGAATCTACATGCACCTGCGCCCCCGCCTTATCCACCCGATGATCATCAACAATGACTTTACCGGCAAGAATCAAAGCACGAGCACGCTCCCTTGACATAACAAGTCCACGCTGCACCAACAATTTATCCAGACGTTCTTTCATAATAATTTAGAAATCTACCCCGTATAAGCCAACCAATAACAGTGCACCCCTGCTACAGACTCTCAGTCAACAGACAAAGCGATACCACGACTTGCCCCATGCTAAATAATATTTTTACTGCCAAACTGATGATCGATCAACGCCCTGACTTTCATGATAAGCAAATGCTTTGCAAAAATGGTCAACAAAAAGGTTCTTTACTTCTGCCATAGCAACATTGTGACCTAGTTCACGATTTAAAGATGTCACCATTTCATCGGGTCGACCACACGGCACAATCATCTTAAAGGTTTCAAGTGAGTTATTCAAATTCAACGCAATCCCGTGAGAAGAAATCCATTTTTTCAGCGCAATCCCAAAACTACATATCTTCCGCCCATCAACCCAAACCCCAGGCTCCCCGGCCTTCAAATAACCATCGACACCGTAATCAGCCAATAAATCAACCACAACATTAAGAAATTGATCGGCAAACCAACGTAAGTCCCTTTTCTTTAACTGCACAATAGGATAGACAACAAATTGTCCGGGCTCATGTGCCGTTGCCAAACCGCCACGATTTATTTTTTGCAGAGAGACTCCACAATCAGGGAAAACTTCTTCAGAAAAACGTAAATCATCCTGAGTTGCGCGACGACCAAGAGTAACCGTTGCCGGATGTTCAACAAATACCAAGGTATCCTTACCGTTACCAGCAAGGAGGGCGGCAACCATTTCCTTCTGTCGATCAAAGGCAAGTTGATAATCTATCAAACCCCAATCATCAATTTTCAAAGGTGTCGTAATTTGTTCATTACAGCTCATAAATCAGTTATTCCTGAATATTTTGTAATTTTAAAGGGAAAAGATCTTTACTAAAATTTGTTTACTCTCTGAATAATGAAACTTTTTAATTCTAAAAATTCATTGGTAGCTGGATTAACCACTTGAAAAGTTGTACCACTGATTGTAGAAAAACCTCCAGAAATGATGTTTTTTCCAGTCAATACCATTCCGCACTCTCCACAATAATCAGAACTATGAGCAATTTACTGGACAAAGCAAAAAGAGGTTAACCACCATTGGTTAACCTCTTATTTCTACTTGGTGGGCGGTCGGGGGATCGAACCCCGGACCCTTCGCGTGTGAGGCGAATGCTCTCCCCCTGAGCTAACCGCCCAGATAACAATTTCTTATAACAACATCAATCAGAGTATGCAACGAAAAACCCTGCAAATTCATAAGACAGCACATAACCACCCTTTTTGCCGTTCAGCAAAAAAGCTGACGGCAAAAGTCTGGCGACCCCGGGAGGATTCGAACCTCCGACAATCACCTTAGGAGGGTGCCGCTCTATCCAGCTGAGCTACGGGGCCGTGGACATGCTTATAACTTACAGAGATCTTACTTGACAAGGATTTATGTGACAGACCAATGAATAAGTTAGAATTTCAAAAGGCTGTAAACCCTACCATCAGGAAGCTTGCTTCGACCATTCAGGAATTCCAGCTCAGCCATGAAGGCACATTCGTAGATATCCACCCCGAATTTTTCCACCAACTCAACAACAGCCGCCATCGTCCCCCCTGTTGCCAACAAATCATCGGCAAGAATAACCCGGTCACCCCTCTTGAAAGCATCTTCATGAATCTCCAGAGTATCAGTACCATATTCGAGTTCGTAACTGATGCTCCGAGTTTTAAAAGGGAGTTTTCCAGGCTTACGCACTAAGGTGATTCCGGTTCCTAACTTATAAGCCAGGGCAGCACCTAAGATAAAACCACGGGCTTCAATTCCAACTATCTGGTCAATCTTCTCTCCAATATAGCGGTGAGCCAGAAGATCAACCATGCGCTGAAAACTTTTTGCATCAGAAAGCAATGTCGTAATGTCTTTAAATACAATCCCTTTTTTAGGAAAGTCAGGGATATCACGGATAATCTGCTTTAACTCATCCATTTATAAACTCCATATTTGAACTAAGAATTGTATTCTCAAAGCGGGCAGAAGGGTTAGATCTCTTCATCAGACAAACAACTCTCCATAGATTTTCTCAATTTTGCCAGGCTTTTTGCCTCAATTTGCCTGATTCTTTCCCGGGTAACTCCAAATTTTTTCCCTATTGTATCAAGGGTTTGGGGATCACGATCTTCAAGACCAAACCGGAGCATCAGGACTTCACGCTCGTTATCATTGAGATCGTCCATCCAATTCAGAACATGAGTAAAACGATCCAGATCTTCAATTTTACGGGCAGAATCAACCAGCTTTGTATCCTCAATGGTATCGATCAAGCTATAATCATTACCTTCACCCAAAGGGTGCTCCATCGAATAGGTTCGTTTAACCAGAATCATCATCCGCCGGACATGCTTGATATCTGTACCCATCGCTGCAGCAATTTCTTCCACGTCAGGATCTCGCTTTAAACGTTGGACCAGTTCGCGGCTAATTTTGACCAGCTTATTGATATCATCAGCAACATGAACCGGCAGACGAATGGTTCGACTCTGGTTGACAATAGAACGCTCTATCGATTGGCGTATCCACCAGGTGGCGTAGGTAGAAAAGCGGCACCCTTTACTCACTTTGAACTTTTCTACAGCTTTAATGAGACCCATATTCCCCTCCTCGATTAAATCAAGGAAAGGTAACCCACGATTCATATAACGTTTAGCAATTTTAACCACCAAACGTAGATTGGATTCAATCATCCTCTCCCTGGCGGCAGCATCACCCTGCGCAATCAGCCCGGCCAATTCTTTTTCATCTTCGGCAGTGAGGAGTTGGCTTTTTTGAATTTCCTGCAGATAGAGTTTGGTCGCATCTGCTGTGGCATGCTGCTCACCGGCAGAAAAACTACCTTCATTCACCACCTGGTTCTTATTCTTGCCCTTATGAGCAGTTGTGCTCTTGTCTTTTGAGCTTAAACTATCCATATAGACCTCCACAACAATTTGATAACACTCAAATTGATAATTTAATGGTGCAAAAATATCATGGCAAGTACAAAATTGGGTTGACTGCAACTTTCCCTTTGCGGACTTCAAAGTGAAGTCGTGATTGTCCCCCGGCTGGCGGAGTTCCTGAGAGGGCAATACGCTCCCCCTTACTGACAAAGTCCCCTTGCTTGACGAGGTTTTTACGATTAAAACCATAAACAGTAAAAAGATCATTTTCATGTCGCAGGATAATCAGGTGTGCATAGCCACTGACACCATCACCGCTGTAAATGACCTTGCCAGCTTCCGCCGCAGCCACACTACTCCCTGTGCGCACCGCTATTTCTATCCCTTTTCCACTACCAGCGACTGCTTGTTTACTGAAAGAACGAACGACTTTCCCGCGCAAAGGCCACTGTAGTTGCTTAACTTGGGTTGCCTTGGTTTTTACTGCTGGTATCTTTACTGTAGTTGCAACTGTTTTAGATTTTTTAGTTTGAGTCTGAGATGGAGAAGAAAGTGTTTTTTTCCGTTTTGTCGACGCAGAACCCGACTTACTGACGCTTTGAGCCTTTATGACCGGGACAGCTAAAGCTTTTTCTGCTCCAGGGATATATAGACGTGTACCTACTGCTAGTTGTGACGGGTTACTAATACCATTGACTCGGGCCAGATAAGATTCATCGACAGCATAGGTGCGACTGATCCGGAACAAGGTCTGACCCGGTTTAACGGTATGGTAAATCCCTGCTTCACAGGCAATAAGAAACAGACAGAAAAAACCAAGCAGAAGAATGACTGAACGTATTTTCAGCACAGAATTCACCACCGACAACAAAGCTGTCGAAGAAAACTTGCACGTTGAGATGAATTAGTTTTTGAGAATAAAAAGATCATACTCAATCCTTAAAAACTATAGCAGTGGCAATGAGTTTAAAAAATTTACCCATGCTGTGGCAAGAGTTCCCTTGATAAAAGTTTTCATAACCAAAAAATGGTGTATAAAAAAGCAATATATATACTACGAAGAAGACTATGATCCCTGCCAACCTTGTTCACCAATCAAAGGAACAAAGCGACACCCCATCATCTGTTCCTGCTCAAAATGATCTTTTCCCTTGCGGGTTATCCGAACTAAAATCTGCTGCTTTTGATCCCCAACCGGTAACACCAATCTCCCCCCGATGTCCAGTTGATCCAAGTATTTTTGCGGAACATCCGGAGATCCGGCTGCGACAAGAATCCCTGAAAAAGGGGCCTGATTTTCCCAGCCAACTGTCCCGTCGCCAATTTTAATGTTAACATTACTAAGTTGCAGTTGATCAAGAATTTTCCTGGCCCGCCCGGCAAGGACAGCAATTCTCTCAATAGAATAAACACGTTTGACTAACTTAGATAAAATGGCAGTTTGATACCCGGATCCGGTCCCAATCTCCAAAATTCTCTCACTACCCTGTAACTCGAGAGCAGCCGTCATGACTGCTACCATATAAGGCTGAGAAATCGTCTGTTTTTCACCAATTGGCAAAGCGGCATCGCCGTAGGCATGACTCTGTAAACCTGCCTCTACAAATAAATGTCGGGGGACAGCTGACATTGCCTCAATAACCCGCTGATCGCTAACACCGCGCGCCACAATCTGTTGCTCAACCATACGCCGTCTGGCAATCGTATAGTCCATCAGAATTCACCTGAAAGGTGCTCGAATGACCAACATTTGATTACAGCATAAAACTTTTGCTGAAGTGCAGCTATTCGCAGCGGGTTGTCCGTTGAGAGAAGGGAGCAAATACCAAAATTACTGGGGACAAAAGATAGCACTTATTCTCTTTATTCCTGATTTAAATCAAGTAAATATTTGCGGAGTTTAAGCAGGTCCGCTTTGGTCGCAACGAGAGTTTTTTCTGGAGAATGGGAGTCGGTCAATGGCAAGCTAATTTGTTTTTTCACCTGAAGTTTTTTACGGGCACCAGCGATGGTAAAACCTTGATAATAAAGCAGGTCTTTTATCGTCAGGGCAGTTTCAACATCTTTTCGCCGGTAAAGTCGTTGATTGGAACTGCTTTTTACCGGTTGAAGAGCAGAAAATTCCGTTTCCCAATAACGCAACACATGGGTTTTCAGTTGCAGCAACGCAGCAACTTCACCAATCTTAAAATAGAGCTTATCGGGTATCTGTGGCACCAGCTCAGCTCAACACAGTATTAAGAGGTTTCGTTAATTGCAACCTTAAGCACCTGACTTGGCTTGAATGTCAAAATCTTACGGGCAGAAATTTCTATTTCACCACCGGTCTGCGGATTTCTACCACGTCGGGCAGCTTTCTCTTTAACAACAAAATTACCAAAACCGGCAATTTTGATTTTTTCACCGTCTTCCAAGGTTGACTTCATCAAATCAAAAACCATCTCGACAATGGCAGCTGACTCCTTTTTGGAAAAACCGGTTGTCAGGTAAACACTTTCTATAAGATCTGCTTTGGTCATAATCCCTCCTACTAAAGCCTTACATACGTTTTATAGGGGCTACTATCTATCTGTTTTTTCTGGATTTATACCATACTGGTTAGCAGTCTGCAAGTTCAATCAGCGAATTTCTGCATTCAACTGATGGCAGAGGGAACGAATCAGCTTGTCATGTGATTTATTCACCTCGGCTTCGGTCAAAGTTTTTTCCAGATCACGATAACGAACCCTGATAGCAAGACTCTTTTTTCCGACAGGAATTCCTTTACCGGTATAGAGATCAAAGATAACAGCATTCTCAAAAAACTTGTTTTTACCTCGGGTAACTATCTCCATAACTTGAGCTGCAGTCACTGATTCGTCCAATAACAAGGCACTATCACGAAGCACATCGGGAAAACGTGAAAGGGCTTTAAACTGAACATGCTCGTCAGTCAGGGCAATAATAGCTTCAACATCAAGCTCAAACAAATAGACCGGCTGATCAATATTAAAGCTGCTCAAAACCTCTGGATGGACCTCACCAAGAAAACCCAATTGCTGTTGACCTGCTAACAGGCGACAAGATTTGCCTGGATGGAGATATGGTTGAGAGGATCCAGACTCAAAAGTAATGTTTAAAATACCGCTAGTTGCAAGCACTTCTTCAACAACACCCTTAAGGTCATAGAAGTCAACAGCTGCGGCGGTTTGAGACCACCCCTCGGGCTCACGCTGTCCGGATATCACCGCTGTCAGTGAGAGCTGCTCAACGCATGTGTCAGATTCCCCCGTGGTGATGAATACTGGCCGCAATTCAAACAAGCGCAAATCAGAGCTTCGGTAGTTCAGGTTACTCGAAACAGTTTCCAGCAAACTCGGCACCAAACTGGTCCGCATAACCGCCTGATCTTCCGATAATGGATTTAATACTCTGACATGAACTGAGCGTCTGTCATCAGCTGGAATACCTATTTTGCCAATACTGTCAGATGCCACAAAAGAATAGTTGATTGCTTCTGAAAATCCGGCGGCAACCATCCCCTGTTGGAGCGTTTTCTGTAGCTTTTGGCGGAGTGGTGGCATCTTTGCGTCAACTGTCCCTACCGGCATGGTAACTGGCACCCGGTCGTACCCATAGAGTCTGGCGACTTCCTCAATTAGATCAACTTCTCGTTCCAGATCAGGGCGAAAACTCGGAACCTTAATCTGCAGCGAATCAGCGCTTGCTCCAGGTTTAGCTGGCAAACCTACGGATTTCAATAAGGTCTGAATAGTTTCACGATCAACTGGGATATCGAGTAAATCTTTGGTTTTCTGAACACTGATCTCAATACTGACAGGATCTAGGTGTTGCGGGTAGACATCAACCATACCAGATAAAATTTGACCGGCACTTAACCCTGCAATAAGACTGGCAGCACGATCCAGGGCAATCGGAATCATATCAATATCGGCACCACGCTCAAAACGGTGCGATGATTCAGTATGCAGCCCATGTCTTTTACTGGTGCGTCTAATCATTGTTGGTTTAAAATAGGCAGCCTCGAGTAAAATCATCTCGGTATCATCTTTAACTTCAGAGTCAAGTCCGCCCATGACTCCTGCCATGGCAACCGGATGTTGCCCATCACAAATCATCAGATCCTCAGTGCAAAGGGAGTGGGTCTGATCATCTAAAGTAGTGAATTTATCTCCTTCATGAGCCGACCTAACAACAATCTTACTATCAAGCAAATATCTGAAATCAAATGCATGCAGGGGATGCCCCAGTTCCAACATCACGTAATTGGTGACATCAACAACATTATTAATCGAACGCATCCCGACAGCTTCCAGTCGGTGAACCATCCAGTCAGGTGATGGACCAATTTTTACACCCTTGATTATCCGGGCAGCATAACGTGGACACCCTTCCTGGTTTTCGATCGTTACGGAGGTAGATTCATTTATTGACTCTGCCGTCTCACAGAGTTGTGGTACAGGTATTTTCAGTTCCGTTCCGGAGAGTGCAGCAACTTCTCGAGCCACTCCAACAACACTCAAGCAATCAGGTCGATTTGGGGTCAGACCAATCTCAATCTGGTAATCCTTTAAGCCAAGAGCAGCAAAAACTGGTTGTCCCAGGGGTAAGTCAGGAGGAAGAATCATAATCCCGGGAGAATCCTCAGCCAGAGCCAGCTCCACTTCAGAACAAAGCATGCCAAGGGAAACCTGGCCACGTATCTTGGATTTTTTTATTTTAAAATCACCAGGCAACACAGAACCGGGTTGAGCCAGAGCGATAAGGTCACCGGTTCTATGATTTGTTGCCCCACAAACAACCTGTACTACGTCTGTGCCAGTATTCACCTGACAGACAGTTAACCGATCAGCATCCGGATGCGCGTCCACAGAATCAAGTTGCGCAACTATAACCGAATCAAGATCTCCACCGATATTAACCAGAGCATCGACCTCAAGACCAGCCATGGTCAAACGATCACAGAGCTCCTGAGGTGTAAAATCAAAATCTACAAATTCTTTTAACCAGTTGTAGGTGACTATCATTTATCGAATTCCTTGCCAAAAATCAAAACTGCTTGAGAAAACGCAGGTCATTATCAAAAAATAATCGCAGGTCGTTGACACCATATTTCAACATGGCAATCCGCTCTAAACCCATACCAAATGCAAATCCACTGTATTTTTCAACATCATAATTAACTGACTTGAAAACCTCAGGATCAATCATTCCACAACCAAGAATCTCCAGCCAGCCAGTTTTGCCACAAACACGACAACCTTTGCCACCACAGATAACACATTCGATATCAACTTCAGCACTCGGTTCGGTGAAAGGAAAAAAAGAGGGGCGGAAACGGACACTGTGTCCCTTACCAAAAAACTCATTGAGAAAATGGGTAAGAACCCCCTTCAAATCACCAAAGGTGACCTGATCATCCACCAGAAAACCCTCGATCTGATGAAACATTGGACTATGGGTTATATCAGAATCCCGACGATAGACGGTTCCCGGGGCAATGATTCGAATCGGAGGGTTATTTTTCAACATCGTACGGATCTGCACCGGCGAAGTATGAGTACGTAATACCCGATCGTCACTAATATAAAAGGTATCCTGCATATCCCTTGCGGGGTGATCCTTAGGGATATTGAGTGCCTCAAAATTATAGAAATCCTCTTCGATCTCAGGGCCTTCAGCAACCGCAAAACCCAAGCGAGAAAAGATTTCAACAACCTCATTTGTCACTAAAGTCACCGGATGTAAGCTACCACTAGCCATTTTTCGACCCGGGAGTGTGACATCAATCTTTTCGCTGGCCAACCGGGCAGCAATATCCCGTTGTTGTAATTCAACTTGACGGGCGACAAATGTCTTTTCAAACCGATCCTTGAGGTTATTAATCAGGGCCCCTATTACTGGTCGTTGTTCTGTTGAAAGGTCTCGCATTCCTTTCATAACCTCAGTCAATAGCCCCTTTTTCCCGAGAATTTTCACCCGCACATCTTGCAGCATACTGAGGTTCGCCGCCTGTTGTAATGCAGATAAGGCATCTTGCTGTAACTGCTGTAAACGTTCTTTCATATGACGAATCCATCATCGAAGCAATCCCATGATAATTGGGACATATCGTGCTATTAAATTTGAAATAAAAACCGGCTTAAAACAAAAAAAGGGAGATGAAGCCTAGCACTTCATCTCCCTGAATCAGCTGAAATCAGCCTATTGTAACTGTGCCTTAGCTGCTTCTGCAACAACCGTAAAACCTGCAGGATCATTGACTGCAAGATCTGCCATAATTTTTCGATCCAAAGCGACATCAGCTTTCTTCAAACCATAAATCATCCGGCTGTAGGAGAGCCCATTGTCACGGGCAGCCGCATTGATCCTGGCAATCCAGAGAGCCCTGAAATCACGCTTTTTTACCCGACGGTCACGATAAGCATAATTAAGCGCCCGGTCAACAGCTTCTGTAGCTGAACGATACAACTTACTCCTTGCGCCACGGTACCCTTTCGCAAGCTTCAGTACTTTATTACGACGACGTCTAGCTTTAAATCCTCTTTTTACTCTTGGCATCTCTCTTGCTCCTTCTCATGAATAGTTTTTCGGCATCTGCCGTGGCAGGATCTGCAGGGGGAGATTATCCCCACAGTTCACAACCTTACTGCCAAAAGGCAGTAGAGTGATCTACAAATACGGAACTAATTTAGAAACGTTACTCGAATCAGCCTTAGAAACAATGATAGATTGGCGCAAAGAACGTTTACGCTTGGTTGTTTTCTTGGTTAAAATATGGCTGGTATAAGCTTTATTTCGACGAATTTTTCCGGTACCAGTTTTACGAAAACGCTTTGCGGCACCACGGTTAGTCTTAATTTTAGGCATCTGTCTCTCCCGTTACTTTTCTATTATTCTGTTTTTGGATATTTATTTTATTTCTTCAGCGGACCAATCATCATAGTCATAAAGCGTCCCATCTTACTTGGGTGGGATTCTACCTGACCAATATCCTTTAAAGCTTCAATCGCCTTGCTCAGCTGTTTCAACCCCTGATCCGGGTGAGCATTTTCCCGCCCACGGAACATAATTGTCAGCTTAACCTTATTTCCCTCTTCGAGAAAACGACGGGCATGCTTAATCTTAAACTGGAAATCATGATCGTCAGTCTTAGGACGCATTTTGACTTCCTTAATCTCAACTTTAACCTGTTTTTTTCTGGCTTCCGAAGCACGCTTGGCCTGCTGGTATTTATATTTACCGTAATCCATAATCCGGCAAACCGGTGGATCAGCCTGCGGTGAAACCTCAACCAAGTCTAGGCCCTGTTCACCAGCAAGAGCTAACGCTTGCTCAGTACTTAGAATTCCTAACTGACCGCCTTCATCATCAATAACCCGTACCTGACGAGCACTGATGGCCTCATTGATATTCGCTTCTTTAGCTATGACTTCACTCCTCTATTCTGGTTAAAAAGGGGATAAAACCAAACAACGCAAAGACCCACCTCGAGACTTTGCATTAACCTTACTATTTATAGGCAACCGTCTCAGCCTGAACCAAATTCACAAAGTCAGAAACACTCATTGCGTCCAGACTTTTTCCATCTCTAAAACGGGGAGCAATCGTCTGTGTTTCCATCTCCCGGTCACCAATCACCAACATATAAGGAATTTTAGCCATCTGTGCTTCACGGATTTTGAAACCTAATTTTTCATTACGCAAATCCAGCTCGACACGGATACCAGCATTGCGCAGTTGGTCAAACGCTTGTTGCGCATAAGCAGCCTGATTATCAGTGACATTCAAGACAATCGCCTGAACCGGCGAAAGCCAGAGCGGGAAACTTCCTGCGTAGTGCTCAATCAACACCCCGATAAAACGCTCTATCGAACCAACAATGACCCGGTGCAACATAACTGGACGATGTTTTTCGCCATCAGACCCGACATAAGTGAGATCAAAACGCTCCGGCAGGGTAAAATCGCACTGGATTGTAGCACACTGCCACTCTCTGTCAAGCGCGTCCTTAAGTTTAACATCAATCTTCGGACCGTAAAAAGCACCGTCCCCTTCATTGAGCTCAAACGGTTGGCCACTATCCTCCAGAGCACTACATAGCGCATTGGTTGCCTGTTCCCAATCAGCATCACTACCGATCGACTTCTCCGGCCGGGTGGACAACTCCATCACATACTCGAAGCCAAAGATACCCGCAACATCCTGGACGAAATCCATAACGCCTTTGACTTCAGCATCGATCTGATCTGGACGACAGATAATATGGGCATCATCCTGGGTAAAACCACGCACCCTTAACAGACCATGGAGAACCCCTGATTTCTCATGCCGATAAACAGTGCCTAACTCAAAATAACGGATCGGTAGATTACGGTAAGAACGGGGCTTCGACTTGTAAATTAACATGTGAGCCAAACAGTTCATCGGCTTAATGCCGTACCCCTGCTCATCAACTTCAGTGAAATACATATTATCGCGATAATGATCGTAATGACCAGATTTCTGCCAAAGCTCGGTCTTAAGAATCTGCGGGCCAACAACCAGCTCATAACCGCGCTTCAGATGTTCTTTACGCTCAAAATCTTCAATAATTGTTCTGAGCATAGCCCCCTTCGGATGCCAAAGCACCAGGCCAGCACCTGCCTCCTCACTGAAAGAGAAGAGATCTAATTCTCGGCCTAATTTACGATGATCCCGCTTACGCGCCTCTTCAAGACGATTAAGATGTATTTTCAGTTCTTTTTTATTCAAAAAAGCCGTTGCATAAATCCGTTGCAACATCGCGTTATTCTCATCACCGCGCCAGTAGGCACCAGCAAGACTGATCAATTTAAAAACTTTGAGCATTCCGGTGCGTGGAACATGAGGCCCACGGCAAAGGTCAACAAAGTCTCCCTGACGGTAGAGAGAGACACTTCCCTCGCCAAGGCTCTCAATAAGTTCAACCTTATAATCTTCCCCCATACCACGAAATAACTCTATTGCATTGGCACTGGACATCTCTTCGCGCACGACGGGTTGATTGGCCTTGGCTAGTTCAGCCATCTTCGCTTCTATGACAGGAAAATCTTCCGGTACAAACTTTTTGTTTTCACTGTAAAAATCGTAATAAAAACCATCTTTAATGGCCGGTCCAATGGTCACTTGCACCTCTTTGCCGTAAAGTTCTTTGACCGCTTGAGCCATTAAATGGGCAGTTGAATGTCGTATAATTTCCAGTGCTTCCGCAGAATTCTGGGTGATCAGTGCCAATTCCCCTGACCGCTCCAATGGGTTGGTTATATCAATCAATTCACCATCGAAACGGGCAGCGACAGATTGGCGCGCTAACCCTTCACCGATAGTGAGAGCAATAGAGTAGGGAGTCGTGCCGGACTCAACCTCCTTAATCGATCCGTCAGGAAGTTCAATGTGTAATAAAGCCATATGATTTCCCCAAGTTTTTGTGTAGCAACAGAAAAAGCTGAAACAAAAAGAGGCATCTAACAGATGCCCCATAGTCAGTACGGTCGCGTTATAAATACCAAAGATATAAAACTGGTAGGCACGGGCGGGATTGAACCGCCGACCCCTTCCGTGTCAGGGAAGTGCTCTCCCACTGAGCTACGTGCCTGCAACAAACCGCGGCGTCGTTTTAGCAGAGCGACATTGATACTGTCAAGCTATTTTGTCAATTTCACTCTGCTTTTAACAATTTTCACACTAACCCATGGGCATTTTTTTTTCAAGCTTGCCTGATGCTGATGACAAAGACTAAGATGATTTTCCGGTAATCCAGCGAATAAGGACTCCAATAACAGATAAGGAGCACAACAGTGCAAACAATTGACCAGTTAATCCAGGCCAGCTGTCAACAACACACGGATAACGTTGCCCTACAGTTCAAATACAATGGACAGTGGAAACCCTTGACCTATAGTAAACTTTGGGAGACAGTTGAAAAGTTAGCTGCGGGGATCAATCAGCTGGAAATCAAGAAAAAGTCCCACATTGCTCTTTTAGGAGCATCCTCTCCCCGTTGGGTTGTCTCATACCTTGCAATATTGAGGGCTGGTTGTATTGCTATCCCAATTGATAAAGAGCTTAAAGCAACAGAACTGCGACATATTCTGAACGATTCCGATACTGATGCCGTATTTGTCGGGCAACCACAATTTGAGACCCTTCTTGAAGTGGTTGATGACCTTCCCAAACTGAAGAAATTTGTTTTATTAGATACACCCCTTGCGGATCTTACCGACCAAGGAGACACTGCCAATACAATGGAGAGTCTTACTTCACTGTGGAGGGAACTGGTCAAAGATCTGGATATTCCAGCTGAACGTTGTAAACCGATTGAGGAAGCGGCCGTTCAGGCTTATTCAGGGCTGACCCAGCCGGAAGGGGAGACCGGAAAGAAAAAGAAAAAAAATAATTTCCTCTCTGAATCGGCCATGTCACGAAACCGCTTATTGAAGGAAAAACGCCTCTTCTACTACAAAGATATTTTCAATTCTACCCCCCTGCCCGCGACAAACAATCAACCAGAGGACAGGGCCGTTATCCTCTACACCTCCGGGACGACAGGCCGCTCAAAAGGGGCAATGCTCAGTCACCATAACATTGTGAGTAATATTGAAGCCGCCAACCAGCGCTTCCAGCTTG
>JAGLDI010000083.1 GCA_023145655.1 Desulfuromusa sp.
TGATTGTTAAAGCCGGTCGTTTTCTCAAGGACGCAGTGTTCGTTGACACGTTTTATCCGAAGAGTAAAAAACCTGAAGTCCAGCGCTTTATGGAGCTCTATCGTCAGACCTATAAGGAAGAACCAACAATCCTGAGTGCTCAGGGGTTTGATCTGGCAACACTGTTATTGCAGGTCATTGACGATCCAGAGGTTAAAAACCGTGATGATTTGCGCAGGAGGCTTGATGATTTAAATAATCATCTTGGAGTGACTGGCACTACTGGCTTTGACCTATATGGGGAAGCAATCAAACAGCTTTATCTGTTACAAATTAAACGGGGAAAAATTGTTGAATTGAAATAACCTTTTGATAGATTATTCAGGCATAAAAAAACTCACCCTGAAAGTAGAAGACCCCTTGTTCGATATGTTTTGAGCAGGTTAAAAATAGTAGCGAACTCGTAACTCCACTTTACGTTCACTGAGCTTTTCACCATATTCGGTAGACCTTCCACCATTAAATTGTCCATAGCGCAGCCTCAATTCCCAGTTGGTAAAACCGGTATAAACCACTTCGGGGAGCAATGAATAACTCTGATCATCAAAATTGAGGATGGTGGTTATCCCAGGGGTCAAATAGAGCAGATCAAACGGATCTTTCTGTGTCACTTTGGCATAAATGTAATTTCGACCCGCCTGAGGTTTTCCGTAGCCATTGTCTCTGACGGTGGTTGCTTGTTGAAAGAGACTGTCATCACCTGTGTGGTTATATTGGCGGTTTGCATCGTTGACCAGTTGAAAAAACTGATCCATTTCATTCTCGGAGTAGCCTGCACCATTATGGTAGAACTCAAGGATGGTGGTTATGTCATTTTCTGTTAAATAGCGCAGACCCAGCATGTAACTGGTGATAGAGTTTTCGTGACTTTCAAGGGTTCCGGAACTGTTGAGAGTATTGACTCTCTGCTCAGGGATATAGGCTACTTCTCCGTGGATTTCAAAATTGGTCGCCAAGTTTCTTGAGAAATCAATCCCGTACCTTGTTGAACGACTGTCACCGGTAAAGAAGATAAAATCGATATCGGTATCTCGGTAAAGAAGGTAGAGTTTAACTGCTAAATTAATATGGTTTTGTTCTCCAAAATCATCGTTAATATTCTCATCAACCGGTAGCAGAACTCCGGTCAACGCTAGTGTCTGTAGTCTCCCAGGAAGGCTCTTGATCAAGTCAACTCCGGTGACGGTGTAGCCTTCAAGGGCATCTTCCGGGTTGTACGGGTCTTTCGGGCGATTAATAAAACCAACCGGGTTCCAGGCGTATCCTTTACCCCATTTGAAGGGTTTTTTGCCCAGTTCAAAGGTGACTGCCGGAGCCGGTTTGATGCTGGCGTAGGCGGAAAAAACATCCAGATCCTGCTTGGAGTCGATCTGATCTTTTTGCACAGAACCTTGTAGTAACCAGTTAAAATCAACCATTCCCTTGTTATAGTTACCTTCTAATTGAACAGTCGAAGTCAGCCGGTCTAGATTTGAACGTGGGTTGTCGTAGAATTCCAGTCGTCCAAGAGCTCCATTCTGGTTAATCCAGTTATGATCCCATTTCAGCTCGGCATAGCCACCCCAAGAAAAACTCTTTTTCTCAAACTCATCCAGATCGAAGCTATAGTCCTCAGCCGGGCTGACTGAAGGAATAGACAGCTCCATAACTAAAAGGAGAGATAGACACGTTAGAACAGCTAGTTTTTGCACCATACTCATAAATAATTCATCAGTATTTGGCCATCCTGGGATAAATTAATCAGCGTAGGTTCTGATTCGGAAATCAGTTGTTTCCGGGCAGGAACTAACGCAACTCATCAATCCG
>JAGLDI010000084.1 GCA_023145655.1 Desulfuromusa sp.
ATAACCTTTGTAAAGTGGACTGTCAGTTTCCAGCACCGATGGCCGCACGATACCGTTGCCAAAATCTTTTGGGTTCTTGTAGTAGAGGGTTTTGATCAGCATACCACTGGAGGCAAAGCACTCGATGGTCGTCGGAACCAGCGCTTTTTTATCTACCCACATTTTCAAACTGTCATAGGCAATAGTATTTGACTTTGCTTTGAGATCAAGAAGATAAAGATCACCCTCTTCAGCAATATTTTCCACATTATATTCGGCACTGTAATCAAGGCGCAGAATATCGGAATTATTGAACACCCCGCCAATCACCGACTGTAGACTGGTAATTCGAATAGGCCTACCGACATTCGGAATGTAGAGCCACATGTTGTCATTCAGGCGCAGGGTAGAACGCCCCTTTTCACTGGCTGGAGAGAGGAACAAGGCGACCATCTTATCTTGCCCTTTTTTCACCGAGTAGAGGACAAATTCCTTTTTGGTGCCGTCCGGTTCAATATTAATCAACTTGCGGTACATTTCATAAGATTCAGGATTCAGGTTTTTATCCACCTGCAGCAGAATATCTGTACCATCAAGAGCCTGAGTCATAGTGGTAGCACCCAGTAAAACTGCTAGCAGAACAATAATGATTTTATCTTTCCCTGATGATCGCTTGAACAATCTCATGGGCAACTCCTGTTTGCGAAATATATTTTATTTTGTACGAGCTCAAGGCTCGTTCCATCTTGGCCCCAAATTCTCCGGCTAGAAACAAAGTAACTCCCTTATCGGAGAGAAAACCCGCTACCTTTGGGCCGGCCCCACCACGAATAGCAGCAAAAGGATTTTTCTCTGCAGCTAGAAAGTTTCCACTGTTATCAAAAAAAAGAAAGTAGGCTGCCCTCCCAGATTTTTCGCTGATCGTTGCCCCTGTACCTGGATTATTAGCTGCGACGGCGATAGCGACTATTTCCTCTGCCGAATTCGCGCTTATAGCTATGAATAAACCGAAAAAAGCCACGAGAAAGTATCGTCTGATATTTTTACAGCACATCTTAATTCTCCTGTTTACAGGTTGTCGGTCTTGTTTTTAAACATGTTTCAGCGCAGTAATCGGATCCATTCTGGCGGCTTTCCAGGCAGGCTGTAAACTGGCAAGAACGGCAATCACGATGACAATCACCATAACCAAAACCACATCCGTCGCCCCGATTGTAGGTGAGAGGAGCAACCCGGTCTGGCGGCCAAAATCGAAACTGATCTGCGTCGCATTCATGATCGCAATACTGATCAGACTGATTACCGTACCGACAGTGGTCCCCAGAATTCCCATCAGAAAGCCTTCCAGGACAAAGAGACCCATAATTTTATTTGGCAGCGTCCCAATAGCGGAGATGGTGCCGATCTCGTTGATTCGTTCGTAGACGGCCATGATCATCACGTTCATGATACTGACCAGAACAATGGCTACCAGCATGATTTTGATGAAGAAGGTCATCAGGTCTATCATTTTAGCAATATTGAAAAAAGGGGAGATTTTTTCCCAGGTATGCACCTCGAAAACTGGCATTCCCTGCTGATTCTTCATTGACCCAAGTTTTTCCTGCAGGCTGGTAAAGACCGCGGGTAGCTTATCTATATCCTTCAGACGGATTGTAATTTCACTGACCTCTACAGTATTGATCCGCAGTAGGGATTTGGCATCGTCAATATGGATCATGCCGTCACGTCCACCTGGGCCAGAGATACCTTCCAAAATTCCACGCACCGTAAAGTTCTGGCCGTTGACTGAGCCATCCTTATTGTTGGCCACCAGGACAATGCCGTCACCGACTTTTACCTTCATCCCTATGGCAATCAGTTCTGGAATCAGTATCTCCCCCGGCTTGATCAGATCCTCTTTTTCTCCTTCCAGAATACGGTCAGCCAGCAAAGGAGCCGTTTTCATCTCATCCGTCGGGGTGACCGCGTTTAAGCGGATATTGGTCGTTTCGATGAAATTGCTGAACATCGCACCCAGCTTGATACGCATGGAATAAGCTTCAATACCATCTTCCTCGGCCAGAATCTGCACAACTTTATCGATCTGTTTGCCAGTCAGGTTGCGGTTTAACGGCAAACTGTCAATTGATGCCAGGTAGCCCTTCTTGTGGATCTGTATATGACCGAGCATCGAATCGGTGATCTGTCCGATCATCAACGCTTTGAAGGAACCAGAGATGGAGATGAACAGCAATACTGATACCACCCCCAGGGTGATCAGCGTGGAAGTCAGCAAGGTTCGCCGCTTGTAACGGAATAAATTTCTTGCGGCAAGTTGAAAAATATTAAACATGGTCACCTCCCGCAGACTTTTCAAGTTTTTGCAACGTGCCGTCATCGAGGGCAAAGGTGATTTCAACGTTATCAACAATACGCGGATCGTGAGTGGAAAAAATAAAGGTTGTCTTGAACTCATCGCGCATCTGCTTCATCAGATTAATAACCATGTTTGCAGTTTTCTTATCGAGATTGGCGGTTGGTTCATCGGCCAGAACCAACTTGGCATTGGTCACCAGGGCTCTGGCAACGGCAACCCGCTGCTTCTGCCCCCCGGAAATTTGACTGGGGTATTTATGTGTCTGGTCGGCCATCCCAACGGCGTCCAGCATCTCCATAACCCGGGTTTTACGTTTTTCCCTGGGCCAGCTTTGCACCATCTGTAATGGATATTCGACATTTTCAAAGACCGTTAACACCGGAATCAGGTTGAAATCCTGAAACACAAAACCGATATGTTCACCCCGGAAACGGGCTGCATCCTGGCGACTCAGTCTGGTGATATTCTGCCCAACAACCTGTAGTTGCCCTGCGGTAGGAGGATCGAGGCAGCCGATCATATTCAGTAGCGTTGTTTTGCCGCTTCCTGAAGGACCAATAAACGAGACAAAAGAGGCTGGTTCGACAGAAAAGTTGACTGCACGAATTGCCTCAACTTTAATGTCGCCGGTGACATAGGTTTTAACTAACTGTTTTGCAACGACTACGGACATAATATCCCCTCACTTTTTCAAAAGCCCAAAACCGCATGTTTATTAATCCCATATTGGCAGTTGTGGAGAGGTAAAGAACCTATATCTTATAGCAAATTGCCATACATTGCGAATGAAAATCATTTTCATTTTAATCCTTGTTCATGACATGAGACGGAAAGTCGACGAGCAGGTTCCAGTTATAAAATCTACTCGTCATGGTGGCTTGACTATCGGGCAAAGAACCTAAGGCAAGGGGGGAAGATGTATTGAAATGGAATGAATGTCTTCTGTGTAGAGCGCTGATCGACCAGAATAATTTTCTTGGAGTGACTGGATCTGCCGGTTTTGACCTATCCAGGGAAGCAATCAAACAACTTTATCTGCTACACATCAAACGTGGACGAATTGTCGAATTGCAGTAAATTTATTTTACTTTAAAACCTCTACCGAATCCTTACAATCCCGCATACTCCAAAAAAGTCACCGGTGGCTTATAAATCGGCTGTTCTGCAAGTAAATTATAGATCTCTTTCGGACCAAAGTATCTTGCCTCTAACGCTCGTCCATGTTCCATCCAGAATCCAAATTGTGGAATAAAGGTATTATGACGGAGCGTATGGTCGATCGTCAGCCCTGCTAGAACAAAGACGTTGCTGTTACTGCCATCGAAATCATCGGTAATAAAGGAAGCAATACGGTGAAATTGACGCCAAGTGTTGATATTACATAAGCGTCGATGGGGAAATGGTGAAGCAACAACCTCGGGTAAAAAGTCAAAAACTGAAACTTCAATCATAGTTTTTGGTTCGTGACTTTCGTGATTTAAGTTTTTCTTGAATGAAAATAATTCTGATTTTAATAAATTCCCGATAGGTTGGGGATTTCCTTCTTTTAACTTTAGTAATT
>JAGLDI010000085.1 GCA_023145655.1 Desulfuromusa sp.
TTCAAGCAACTCTTCGCGGGCCTGTTTCCGCTGCCCCCGTTGGCGGTAAGATTCACGTGCATTACGCTGCGCCATCAAACAGAGGTCCTTTTTTTCACCCCGCTGCGGAGTCACTAAACGAACTTTTTTATCACGTTTTTCACTCAGCCATTCACCAAGCAGGTCAGCACCTTCTATAACCAGGGGAAGCAGTAACTGATCGGGAAGAATAACCTGACGGGAGTAGTATTCCTGCAGGAAGCCACTGAGCAATTCGGGGAGATCAAGTTTCCACGCCAGTGCATAACTACGGCGCCCAATCAGTCTCCCCTGACGGATAAACAGCAAGGTCACCTCTACCTCACCACCATCCTGATGCAACCCGATCACATCCAGATTTCCATCGCCAAAAGTGGTTACTTTCTGCTTTTCTATGCTCTTTTTGATGGAGTTGATCTGGTTACGCAACCGTGCGGCATCTTCAAAACGGAGATCTTCTGCAGCCTGAACCATCCGCTGCTGTAAGCGGACGATAACTTCCGACTCCCGCCCTTCGAGAAGTTGAATAACCCCATCCACCAGCTTACGGTAATCGGTCTGAGTGATTTTTCCATGGCAGGGGGCACTGCACTGCCCGATTTGATGGAACAGGCAGGGACGACCCCGCTTGCGACAACGCTCCATGGGGGAATGGCGCAACGGAAATATCCGGTAGATTTCCTTGAGGGTTTCACGAATCGCCGCGGCAGAAGAATAGGGACCGAAATAGTGGGCCCCATCATTTTTAACCTGCCGCACCACCTGCATCATCGGATAAGGATCATGCAAATCGATCCGTACCGAAACATAAGTTTTGTCGTCACGCAGTTCAATATTGTAGCGGGGGCGATATTTCTTGATCAGGGTGTGTTCCAGCAGTAGCGCTTCTTTTTCGGTGTCGGTAATAATAACTTCAATTCGCTCCACCTTTTCCATCAACAATGGAATTTGTAACCGACCGTCCCCACCCGCAGAAAAATAACTCCGCAGCCGGTTACGCAACTGTTTAGCTTTGCCGACATAGAGAACTTCGTCCTTACCACCAAACATCATGTAGACGCCAGGAGATTGAGGATAACTTTTCAGATCAAGAGAAATCATGGCTTAAGCATAATCAAGAACGGCTAGCGAATAAAGGACTGTTTATCTTTTGCGGTTTTTGTCTAGCACTCCCCTCACTTATTGGTATAATGATCACTTGTCTAGTTGACACACTGTAGCTATTGTAGTGCTGACAGCCATCGGTCGGCATCCCTCACCCTGAGGATCAAGAGTGCAGAGGGAGCACGACAGCACAGCCAAAATTGTTTATTCTCATAAGGTTTCCCCTCATCCGGCTTGCAGCCAGCTTCTCCCTCAGGGCGAAGAGTTGAGAGGAGCAGCGACGCTAATCTAATGGTAAAGGGATAATCGTGAATCCATTTTGGAATAATATTTTCCGCGATCGTGGTTACGAGAAGAGTCTGGCGTATTTTCTCAGCAGTATGCCGATGTTCAAAGACCTGGAAAAACGGGAACTGGCATTTCTGGAACACATTGTCCACGTGCGAAATTATGAGGTCAATGAAACTATTTTCAGCGAAGGTGACATAGGCTCAGGGATGTACACTATCCGTAGCGGACAAGTGCAGATTTACACTCTTGATGAACATGGTCTGGAGATTGATCAGGCGATTCTCGGGGCGGGTGATTTTTTTGGAGAAATTGCCTTAACCGCATCGCGACCACGCTGTGCCTCTGCCCGCGCCACAGAAACCACCGTACTGATCGGGTTATTTCGCACCGATTTATTGGAAGCCGTCCGTCGCTCCCCTGCCCCATCGGCAAAAATCATGTTAGGTTTAAACCGGGTGGTCAGTGACCGTTTATTACAATGCAGCTGCCAACTTGAAGAGGTTAAAGAACAGCTGGCCGATAACCAGAAGCAGCATACCAATGAATAGTCAAGGAGAGATGAGCCGAGCTCAGGTTGCGGTTCTCTATCTGGTTCTGACCATGGCAATTGCATCGGGAATTGCCATCTACTCTTCCGCATCCATAATTACCGAACTATTGAAAATTGCAACAACAGATCTGTTTCTGCCGATTTTGATATCATTGATTGCCTATTTTCTTCTCGATCCTGCCGTCTATTTTTTTCAAGGGGAAAAGATCAGTCGCACCATGAGTATTTTTATTGTCTATTTCCTCCTTTTTTCAACCATTTTTCTCCTTCTCATGATTATCGGCCCACCCAACTGGGAAGGGATGCTACAGGCTCTTAAAGCCGACTTTCCCCGTTATATCCGCCATGCAATTGAATATCTAACTGCGTTACTAAAAACAGCCCAGGAACACTTCCCGATTATTTCAAACTACAACATTGCTGATCATGTGGGCGCAGCAGCACAATCGTTTTTTGCTTTAATTTTAAAAGAGACCCCCCATTCAGCCATGCGAATAGGCAGTCTTCTACTTCTGGTACCACTATTTTCCTTCTTCTTTCTCCGTGATAGCCGACGCATCATGCGTGGACTTATCTCTTTAACACCGAATCGTTATTTTGAAATGGTTCTGGATATTTATGCCCATGTCAGCTGGCAATTGGCCCATTTTATTCGCGGGCGTATCTTAGAGGCTTTGATTATTGGGGTCGTTATCTGGATGGGTCTCTCATTAACTGATATTCGCTATGCCCCGATTCTTGCAATTATTGCCGGAGTAACAAATCTGGTTCCCTATATTGGGCCACTGATCGGGATGATCCCCGGATTGGTCATTGCACTGGTTGACCTGGGAGTGGGGGGAGAATTCTGGTGGATTCTCTGTGTTTATGTCCTGATTGCACAGGTCATTATCGACAATTTCATCCTGATTCCAATCCTTATTTCAAAGGTCTCAAATCTGCACCCCCTTGGGGTCATCCTGGCGATTGTTATGGGGGGGAAACTGTATGGGGTGGTCGGGATGATTATTGGGGTGCCGATTGTCAGCATTTTAAATATTTTTATCATTGAAATCCGTCATAACCGGCGCAATTTCAACCCCTACAACCGCTATTTTACCAACCGGGGAAAACTTCTCTAAAAACCTGACCTTAGCTGGGTTCAACCCATCATTTATGACAAATTTCTAAACTCGGTTTTTCAGAAATATTCGCAAGCCGAACAAAACCAGAACAATCCCGGTTAAACCTTCCAACGTGCGCCCCAGCGGGCCACTTTTAAACCAACCACTCACCCGACAGACCAGCAGTGCCAATAACCCTTGATAGATCATTCCAATAATAAAATGGACTGCTGCCATAAAGAGTGATTGCAGCACCGGAGAACGGGTGGGATCAATAAACTGCGGCAGAAAAGCCATGTAGAAAAGGAGGGTTTTGGGATTAAACACATTGCTGATGAAGCCTTCACACAAGGAACGACGTAATTGGAATTGGCGAGCCGTGACCGGTTGCATTTCCGAGGATATCGACTTTTCCTCGCGCACAGCTCTCCATAAGCTACAACTTCCCAACCAGAGCAAATAACCGCCACCAAACAGCTTCAAAACATTAAATGCAACTGCGGATTGCAGCAGTAGCGCTGAAACTCCTAAAGCAGAAACCAGAGCGTGAACAAAGAGACCTGAACAAATCCCGGTGCTGGTGGCGACACCATCTTTCCAGCCACCACGAGAAGTATTCCTGACGACCAACAGGGAATCGACCCCCGGAAACAGGGTCAATAAAGTTATCGCAATAAAAAATGTCCAGAACTGATCTATCATACCAGCCTCATAAACAGTGCAGACCATCCAGATAAAATAGCCGCAACTATTTTGCAGTTAGTGACATGACACTAACTGCCACCAAGCTCACGGGAACGAGCTGCCGAAGCCGAAACAGCCTCCATCAATGTGGTCCGTAAACCATGTTTCTCCAAAGTACTGATTCCGGCAATCGCTGTCCCCCCCGGAGAACAGACCTGATCACGCAAAATTGCCGGGTGCTCACCGGTTTCCCGAACCATCAATGCGGCTCCAACAACCGTCTGTACCGCCAGGGCGTGGGCAATATCACGGCGCAGTCCTTCTCTGACACCACCATCCGCCAGGGCTTCTATCACGGTATAAATATAAGCCGGGCCGGAACCAGACAATCCGGTTGCTGCATCCATCTGCCGCTCATCAATCAACTGGACTTTACCGACCGATTCAAATAGCTGCTTCACCATCAGCAGGTCATCCTGACTTGAGTAGTGTCCCCGGCAAATGGCACTGGCAGCCTCTCCAACCAGAGCCGGAGTATTTGGCATCACCCGGACGACCCGGGGTGATCCCTGAAAAAACTTTTCGATTAATGCCGTCGTCACACCAGCAAGGATTGAAATGATCAGCTTATCATCGGTTCGAACCCTGGAGATTTCTTCAAGAACTTCAACAACAATCTGTGGCTTGATTGAGAGGACAATCACCTCGCAACTTTCCATCAACTCAAGGTTATTATCCGCCAGTTGAATCCCAAAGGTCTCAATCAAGTGGTTACGACGCAGATCACTGGGCTCTGAGGCCATAATTTTATCGGCCGGAACAGAGGCCGATAACAACCCTTTGATCATTGCTTCCGCCATGTTTCCACCACCGATAAAACCTATTTTCTGAAGATTTTTCATTTTTCATCCCTTTTGGTTTAAATTGTGCGCAACATAACTTTGACAATCTCACAAAAAAAACTGCTGACTCAGCAAAAAATAACCTACAATGGCCGAAGGAAAAGTTTGACACCACCATCCGACTTGATTTGTTTAGCACAGCAGGGTAAAAATTTCATCTGCAGAAAATAAAATCCTGCAAAATAAACAGATTAATAGCTTGAGAAGGATTAACCATGGATCTTTGGTATACCGAGAAACATAGTGACAATGTGGGGATCACGATAAAAACCAGCAAAAGCCTTTTTTCCGGAAACAGTGAGTTTCAGCAACTCGATATTGTTGAAACTCTTGAGTTTGGCCGAATGATGCTCCTTGATGGTCTGGTGATGGTGACAGAACGTGATGAGTTCATCTATCACGAGATGATCGTTCACCCGGCACTATTTACCCATCCCCGGCCCAAAAAAATTCTGGTGATCGGTGGTGGCGATGGCGGGAGTATCCGGGAGATTATGAAACACCCGGAAATAGAACTTGCAGTCCTCTGTGAGATTGACAGCCTGGTGATAGAAAAATCTATAGAATTTCTCCCCTCGATGGCTTCTGAAATTGATGGAAACAATCCCCGGGTTAAATTGCATGTCGATGACGGACTCGCCTACATCCGCGCTCATCAAAATGAATTTGATATTATCCTGGTTGATTCTACCGACCCGATCGGACCGGCTGTCGGGCTATTCGAAGAAAGTTTTTATCAATTGGTTTTTTCTGCGTTAAAGGATGATGGGATCATGATCGCACAAAGTGAATCGCCCTTTTATCACGCTGAGATTCAAAAAAATATCTACCGGAATATCCGGGCAGTTTTCCCCATTGTTGAAATGTATCAAGCTTTTATCCCAACCTATCCAAGTGGCTTCTGGAGCTTTGCTTTCAGCAGCAAAAAATATCACCCGATCACCGATTTCGATCATGATCGTGCCGTCACCCGGGATTTCCATAGCCGTTACTACAATGAGAATCTGCACCTTGGTGCTTTCATGCTACCAACCTTTGCCAGGGAGAATATCACTGAATGAAAACCCAACCTGACAACAACTGGTCGGTTGCCGATTCTGCTGCCCTCTATGGGATTGATCAATGGGGTGAAGGGAACTTTTCAATCTCGGCAAGCGGTGAAGTTAACATTACCATCCCTTTTGTCAGCGGTGAGGTCAACATACCGGTGATCGACATCATCCGGGGAGCCCATGATCGCGATCACCAACTCCCCCTATTACTGCGCATTGAAAATCTCCTTGATGCTCGCATTTCAGAAATTAATAATACCTTCCGGCAGGCGATCCAGAAATCCGCATACAGAGGGACCTACCATGGGGTTTTCCCGGTTAAGGTCAATCAGGAACGGACGGTTATAGAAGAGATCAGCCGGTTTGGTGCAGATTTTGATCACGGGTTAGAAGCCGGCAGCAAGGCAGAGTTACTGCTGTGCCTTGCCAATCTGAATAAAACAGGTCTGTTGATCTGTAACGGGAAAAAAGATCGGGATTTTATTGATCTGGGGCTGTGGGCAACCAAACTTGGGCATCGGTGTTTCTTTGTTATTGAGTCCCCGATAGAAGTACCATTGATTATTGAACGGAGCCGTAAACTCGAAATTCGTCCCCTGATCGGATTGCGGATCAAAGTATCGACCAAAGTTGGAGGTCTCTGGACAGAGACCAGTGGTGATCGCAGCAGTTTCGGTCTCAGCACGCCACAGTTGATTGCAACGGTTGATACGTTGCGTCAAGCGGATATGGTTGATTGCCTGCAACTGCTACACTGTCACCTGGGTTCACAAATTCCTGATATTGAGGAGATCAGGGCAGCGGTTGGCGAAGCCAGTCGCTTTTACGCTGATCTGGTCACGGAAAAAGTTCCCTTGCGATATCTTGATCTCGGAGGGGGTCTGGCAGTTGATTATATTGGCAATCAATCGCTCCACAGCCACTCCCGCAACTACAACCTTGCCGAATATTGTTGCTGTCTGGTTGAAACAATCAAAGCAACTCTTGCTCCACACAAGGTTGATCATCCACACATTATCACTGAATCGGGACGTGCCACGGTTGCCCATACTTCAATCCTACTATTTGATATCCTCAATGTTATGCGCTATGAGGCGATTACCCTGCCGAGCAGTTGTCCCCACAATAGTCATTCGCTGGTCTCCCAGCAATATCAGCTCTATAAAAATGCGGCTAAGATTGATCTCACTCGTGGCTACACCGAAGCCCTCACCAACCGGGACCGGATTAGAGAAATGTTCAGAGATGGGGCGATCCGGCTACGAGAACGGGCCCTGGCAGAAAACTTATTTCTGGCGATTCTACATACGCTCTCTGACCGCGCTGAACAACTTGAAGAAATACCGGTGGCCCTGATGGGATTGAAAGCCAACTTGGCGGATATCTACTATGGAAATTTCAGTGTTTTCCAATCACTACCGGATACTTGGGCCATCGGACAGATGTTTCCGATCATGCCAATTCAATACCTTAACGAACGCCCTGACCGCAATGCCAGTATCTCAGATCTCACCTGTGATTGTGATGGGAAACTGGATCGTTTTGTCCTCTCAGGTGGTGAAAGTAAAACTCTCCCCGTTCATCAACTCAAAGAAGGGGAGGATTATATTCTTGGCACCTTTCTGATGGGTGCCTATCAGGAAACCCTGGGTGATCTGCATAACCTCTTTGGTGATACAAACGTGATCAATATCCGGATCAATGAGGATGGTGGATTTGATATTATTGAGGAGCAATCCGGTGATACAATTTCTGAAGTTTTAAATATGTTAGAGTACAACCCGACCTCCTTTTATAAAGGATTTCGTGACAAGCTAGAGCTTGCAGTGAAACAGAAGAGGATTAGCGTTACGGAGCGACAGAAGATTTTAAATCAATTTTCAATCCAGTTAAATGGCCAGACTTATTTTAAAACCTGAAGACTGCCGGGCATTTTAGTTGATGAAAGAAATCACTTTCTCGTAAATATCTATCGTAGAGGAGAGAACCATGACAATAGAAGAACTGGCCAAATTTGATGGCGGTGATGGTCGCGCAGCCTATATTGCGGTTAATGGTGTAATCTATGATATTAGCGACAGCAAACTTTGGCCAGCAGGTCGTCACGAAGGAGGTCATCAGGCGGGGCAGGATCTGACGGAAGAGTTGAAATCGGCTCCTCACCTCAAAAATATCGTAAACCGTTTTCCGGTGGTTGGAAAAGTTGAACATAAGAAACTGGAAAAGAAAAAACCTGAGACAGGAATTCCCCTGCTATCAATCATCATTATGGCTGTTGTGGCATTATTGATGATTGCCACATATATGCAGTAACCCTGCCATTGTTGCCGGTAAGAGGGTTCTCACTTACGTTAATTCTTTAAGTATTTTGTTGATCATTTCTGCCAGCTCAACTAGATACAACTGTTTCAACCACACTTTTCAGCTCCAGTCCAAATCAAATTTTCAGACAAATCAAGATTAGCACTTGCTATATTGAGTGAAAATTAATAAAATCAAACCCACAATAAAAGTAGTTCAATAATTCATCAGTGGCTTGGAGGCTGGTTCTATGGCAAGAATGGTGGAAAATCCTGACTTGGCGTTTCGTTTAGCGCGAGCAATTGTATCCGATATTGCCTTGTATAATCAGGATAAGGTTGCGGAAGGAATCAAAAGTGACAGTATTTTTGAGTTGATGAGTGAAGAGCTGGAAGAGGGTCGTGAACACTTTTTTACCCGGGTTTCTCCAGAGATGCAAGACCGCGATCATCTCTATGAGCGAGCAATTGTTGATGTCATGATCAAACAAGCAGGAAAGATTGAAAGTCAGATCTGGTAAATGAATTCCACCCGTCAGCTGCTCTTTCCCGATGACCGTCCAGCGGAACGACTGGATACTTTTATTGCTGAATGTCTGCCGGATATCAGCCGCTCGCAACTCAAAAAACTGATTAATAGTGGGCAAATCACCCTGAATGGGGTCGCCACGAAAGCGAGTAGCAAACTTAAAGGAGGCGAATCGATCCAAGTTGACCTGCCTCCCCCGGAACCGATAGAAGCTCTCCCCGAACCCATTCCCCTGGATGTCCTTTATGAAGACCAGGACCTGATTGTTATTAACAAGCCCGCCGGGATGGTTGTTCATCCAGCAGCAGGGCATCCCCACGGGACCCTGGTTAATGCGCTTCTCTACCACTGCCAGGATCTGGCCGGGATCGGTGGTGACTTACGCCCTGGGATTGTCCACAGGATTGATAAAGATACAGCCGGAGTCATTGTTGCGACAAAAAACGATCAAAGCCATCAGCACCTGGCGGCTCAATTTAAAGATCATTCAATCAAACGCCGATATCTGGCACTGATTCACGGCGCCTTGGACAACCATTCTGGAACAATAGACCAACCGATTGGACGCCACCCCACACAACGAAAAAAAATGAGCGGTAAATCCAGAAATAGCAAGCGAGCCGTCACCCACTGGAAAATCATAAAACAATATAATATCAGCCGACTCAGTCTGCTCGAGCTGCAATTGGAAACCGGGCGTACCCACCAGATCAGAGTCCATTTTTCAGAAATAAATTGTCCTTTAGTTGGTGACCCACTCTACGGCAATCGTTCCAGAGCAATCGCAATCAAAGACATGGTATTGAGACAACTGATCGATCAACTCCCGGGACAAGCACTCCATGCACAAAGTTTAGGATTTATCCACCCCAGGAGTGGAAAATATCTGGAATTTTTCAGCGAAACACCGGAAACGCTGAAAAATATCATCACCTATTTGGATCAAAAATATTAACTACGGAGTCGTTAATGAAGCTTGTTCGACAAGGAAAGATTTCCTACCTGCAACCACAGCAACGACCAGCAGATTTGGTAGCAGGATTCACTACTCGCAATGGCGGAGTCAGTCGCCATCCCTACAATTCTTTAAATCTGGGATTTGGAACTGATGACCAACGAGTCAACGTCGAGGGAAACCGTGCCACGTTCAGCCGCGCTTTTGACCTGTCTCCACACCAACTGTTAACCGTCAAGCAGGTTCACGGTGATGATCTTCTCTTAATTGACGAACCTAATCCCGACCTGAGCCATTTCTTAACCATTAAAGTTGATGCAATTATAACGAATCAACCCGGAATTATGCTTGGAGTATTGACCGCTGATTGTTTTCCCCTGTTGATCTGGCACAAAAATAATAAAATTGCAGCCGTCATACATGCCGGTTGGCGTGGAGCAGCAAACGGCCTGGTTGGCAAAGTGATAGAGACAATTCACAGCCATTTTGGCTATCCGGTTAATGAACTTGTAGCAGCAATTGGGCCGGGTATTGGGGCTCACAATTATGAAGTGGATCGTCCTGTACGTGATGCGTTCAAACAGGGCAGTGGCTACTGGGATGAAATTGCCAAAGAAACGCGATTGGGCCATTGGCAGCTCAATATTCCTCTCAGCTGTCAGCTCCAGCTGGAGAAGGCAGGACTGAAACCACAAAATATTGAAATTGCCAAAGAGTGTACCTGCTGTCATCCAGAACTATTTTTCTCCCATCGCCGGGATAATGGTGTCAGCGGTCGACAGTTAGGTTTTATTCAACTTTTGTAAGCCGGGGAATGATATTTTATATTTTTTAGTAATAGTTAAAAAATTTCAGATTTTTGTCAGAACTGCAGCGTATAGTGTTGGTGAATTTTAGTTTAGCTCTAAATAGAGGTTTAACGTTACTCATCCAATCCTTTCCGGATGGTGACTAACTATCACCTGTTAGTCTACAGGTTCCTGAGGGGGGAAGCCCCCATCGCCCACAGGGCGATGGGGGCTTTCGTATTCTTTAGCTACTATTATTTACGCCAGAAGGACGGGAAAAAGAGCACCAGAACAGTGAACAGTTCAAGACGCCCCATCAGCATACAGACAATCAACACCATCTTAGCAAATACAGGAACGTGGGCAAAATTATCTACCGGGCCAACAGATCCCAGACCCGGTCCGATATTGGATAAGCAGGCTACCGCAGCAGCTCCTGAAGAGACCAGATCCATACCGGTAGCAGCCAGCAACAGTGAAGCAATCACAAAAATGCTGATAAACAAAGCAAAGAATCCAAGAATTGCCTGCAGCACCTCTTTATCGACAGGACGGTTTCCCAACTTGACCAGGCGAATTGCTCTAGGATGAATAAGACGAAATACCTGAACCTGGGCATGTTTGAATAAAAGTAAAATTCGCGCCACTTTAATCCCACCACCCGTTGAACCGGCACACCCCCCGATAAACATCAGAAGAACCAGAATATATTGGGGCAGCACTGGCCATAGTTCAAAATCGGCAGTGGCAAACCCGGTGGTGGTTACAATTGCTGAAACCTGGAAAATTGAGTAACGAAAATTTTCCCCAAACTGCTGGTAAATCCCACCGTTCCAATTGAAAATCATAATGATAATGGTTGCAAACAGAATGATCCCCAGATAAACCCGTAATTCTTCGCTGCGAAAAAACTCTTCGGTCTTACCGCGTAATACTTGAAAGTGAAGGGCAAAGTTGACCCCGGCAAGGATCATGAACAGAGTAATAACTCCATCGATATAACTGCTGTTATAAGCAGCAATAGAACTATTCTGGGTCGAAAAACCACCGGTGGCCAGGGTAGCAAAAGAGTGGCAGATAGCATCAAAAAATGACATCCCACCAAACATCAATAACAATGCTTCGACCAGGGTCAATAAAAAATAGACCCCCCAGAGCATTTTAGCCGTATCCTGAATCCGGGGTTTTAATCGATCGGCAGTCGGACCGGGAACCTCAGCCTTGAATAACTGCATTCCTCCCACCCCCAACATCGGGAGAATGGCCAGAGAGAGGACAATAATCCCCATCCCGCCAAGCCAATGGGTCAACGAACGCCAGAACAGTAAACTCCGGGGGAGTGCTTCTATGTCAGTCAGAATAGTCGATCCGGTGGTGGTGAAACCACTCATCGTTTCAAAAATGGCATTGAGTGGAGAGGCAATAGCTCCTGAAATCAGATATGGCAACGCCCCGAACACCGCAAACACAGCCCAGCCAAAGGTGACAACAGCAAACCCTTCACGAACCGT
>JAGLDI010000086.1 GCA_023145655.1 Desulfuromusa sp.
TGATCATGGGCAGATCAAGCCCTTGTTCATTGGCGCAATTAATGGCGATATCGTAGCCGGCATCGGCGTGACGCATGACGCCGGATCCTGGATCATTCCACAATACCCGCGACAGCCTTTTTTCGGCGGCAGCGGTTCCATCAGCGACGATAACGATCCCTGCATGCTGGCTGAAGCCCATACCGACTCCACCGCCGTGGTGGAGACTGACCCAGGTTGCGCCACCCGATGTCGAGAGAAGGGCGTTGAGCAGCGGCCAGTCAGAGACAGCATCGGAGCCATCCTGCATCGCTTCGGTCTCACGGTTGGGGCTGGCAACTGATCCTGAATCGAGATGATCTCTGCCGATGACGACGGGAGCTTTTAGTTCTCCGCTGGCGACCATCTGGTTGAAAGCGATCCCAAGTCGGGCACGATCTTTCAGGCCGATCCAGCAGATTCTGGCAGGAAGTCCCTGGAACTGGATTCTTTCGCGTGCCATATCAAGCCAATTGTGGAGATGAGGGTCGTTGGGAATTAACTCTTTCACCTTGGCGTCGGTTTTGTAGATATCTTCGGGATCTCCGGAGAGGGCAATCCAGCGGAATGGTCCAATCCCTTCGCAGAACAGTGGGCGGATATAAGCAGGGACAAAGCCGGGAAAGTCAAAGGCGTTGGTTACTCCCTCTTCGAGGGCAACCTGACGGATATTGTTGCCATAATCAACCGTTGCAGCTCCCATTTTCTGTAGCTCAAGCATTGCCGTGACGTGCTTTGCCATTGAGGCGTTGGCGGCTGTAATCACCTGTTGTGGATCGCTCTGACGTAGCTGGCGGGCTTTGTCGAGACTCCAGCCGGCGGGGAGGTAACCATTCAATGGATCGTGGGCGCTGGTCTGGTCGGTACAGACATCGGGAACGATGTTGCGCCGTACCAGTTCGGGTAGAATTTCGGCGCAATTGCCGAGCAGTCCGATCGAAATAGCCCGCTTGTCACGATTGGCCTCCTCTATCAGCTGTAATGCTTCATCGAGTTCGGTCGCTTTATAATCAAGATAGCCGGTCTCAAGCCGTTTATCGATACGGGTTTCATCACACTCGATAGCGAGCATATTGAACCCTGCCATGGTGGCGGCCAGTGGTTGAGCTCCACCCATCCCGCCAAGCCCGCCGGTGAGAACCCAGCGACCTGAGGCATCATCTGAAAAATGTTGTTTAGTCATGGCGACAAAGGTTTCGTAGGTTCCCTGAATAATCCCCTGTGAACCGATATAAACCCACGACCCGGCGGTCATCTGACCGTACATCATTAACCCTTCGCGATCGAGCTGGTTGAATGTTTCCCAGTTTGCCCAGTGGGGGACGAGATTTGAGTTGGCAATAAGCACGCGGGGAGCATCGGGATGAGTTTTAAATACGCCAACCGGCTTACCCGATTGGATCAGCAGCGACTCATCGTCTTCAAGACGTTTCAGCACTTCGATTATTTTGTCGTAGCACTCCCAGTTGCGGGCAGCTCTCCCGATTCCACCGTAGACAACCAGCTCTTCGGGGCGCTCGGCGACTTCGGGATCAAGGTTATTCATCAACATCCGCATGGCAGCTTCGGTGAGCCAACTTTTGGCGGTTATTTTGGTACCACGTGGGGCTTTGATCAGTCGGTTTGTGTCGAGTCGATTATTCATAATTCCTCTTTTCTGATTAACAGGTGACAGAGTCGTGCTGCAACGCGGGCAGTTCGACCGTCAATATCGTATTCGGGATTATACTCGGCAATGTCAGCCAGTTTGAGCCGCTTACCGGAAATTTGTTTGATCGATGTCAGCAGCCATTCGAGAATTTCCTGCGGAACACCCTGGGCTGCCGGGGCACTGACGCCGGGAGCAGTTGCTGCAGGGAGGACATCAAGATCGATACTTAAATAGATTGCATGGCAGGGTTGAATAAACTCTTTCAGCTGTTGATTCGTTTTCTCAAGCTGCCAGCTATTGAGATCTTCATCACGCAGATATTTTACGTTCAGCTGCCGGGCAGTTGTGAACAGTGTCCCAGTGTTGGCAATGTCACTGATCCCCAGACAGAGGTAGTTAAAAGAGATATTCTGCTGGTGACAATGGTTGGCCATCTGCAGAAATGGTGTTCCTGACGTGGCTTGGTCTGCACGACGTAAATCAAAATGAGCGTCCAGATTTATGACTCCAATGGGGTCGTTTTTTTGATTTTTTGATAAATATTTCTCCAGACCGGAAAAGCTGCCATAGGCAATTTCGTGTCCACCACCGATAATCAGCGGGAAATGTTTCTGCTCAAGAAGTTGGCAAACTTTATCTGCCTGCTCGTATTGTAGGGCTTCAAGATCTCCCTGTTTGCAGTAGAGGTTTCCGGCATCGTAAAGGGGAAGACTCTGGTGGTATGCCAGATTTGCCAGGTAGGTACGGATGGCATCGGGACCGGCAGCTGCACCAATGCGACCGTGATTGCGTTTCACCCCTTCATCGCTGGCAACTCCCAACAGGGCAATTCCTGCCGGGGCGGACTCTTTCAATGGCACGATATTCTGATGCCAGCGCTCCTTACCGTGACCATCGTCACGACCTGCCCACAGACTCATATCGATTTGCTTATACATCACTGATCTCCCCGGCAAAAATCCGTTGACGTAGTGATTTTTCACCGAATTGATAGGCGAGTTGAGCTGGATCATCGATATCCCACAGCAACATATCGGCTGCTTTGCCAACGCTAAGGGTTCCGGTTGTCTCTGCTATTCCTAAAGCTTGAGATGCGTGACAAGTTGTCCCTTTTAACGCTTCTTCCGGAGTCAGGCTAAATAATACACAACCCATATTGAGCATCAATCTCAGGGATGCAAGGGGCGAACTGCCGGGATTAAGATCACTGGCGAGTGCTATGGGGACTCGGTATTTGCGTAATAGATCAACCGGTGGCTTACGGGTTTCGCCGAGAAAGTAGAATGCTCCGGGAAGGAGAGTTGCAACCGTCTCCGACTTCTGTAATGCTGCGATACCTGCTTCATCGAGATACTCAAGGTGGTCGACCGACCATGCGTTGTAACCAGCGGCGAGAGCAGAGGCATGACTGTTGGATAACTGCTCGGCGTGAATCTTAATCCCTAGTTCTGCCTTTTGTGCAGCAGTGAAAATTCGTTCACACTGTTCCAGTGAAAAAGCGATGGTCTCACAAAATACGTCGACCGCTTCGGCCAGATCTTCAACGGCAACCTGCGGGATAATTTCATTGCAGACCAGATCGACATAGCGATCGGGAGAGCTTTTATATTCGGGTGGTACGGTGTGGGCGGCAAGGAGAGTCCGGCGCAGTCGTAGTGGATAGTCAGCTGCCAGTTTTTCGGCGGCGCGGAGTATTTTTAGTTCGTCTTTGAGAGTCAGCCCGTAGCCCGATTTAATTTCGACGGTTGTCACCCCTTCGGCAACCAGTGCTTCGAGACGGGGCCGTGACTGTTCGACCAGTTGATCTTCATCGAGATTGCGGGTCGCCGTAACGGTTGAGAGAATCCCGCCACCACTTTTGGCGATCTCAGCATAGCTGATTCCTTGCAGGCGCTGGGTGAATTCCCCGGCTCGTTGCCCGCCGTAAACCAGATGGGTGTGGCTGTCGATGAGTCCTGGTGTCAGCCATAAGCCCTGAGCATTGATGATTTCACCGTGGAAGTCATCAAGGTTAATCTCTGTGACAGGGAGCAGTGCCGAAATACACCCGTTTTTTACCCCGATAACATGATTTTTGAGTGCCCCGTAAGGTGCTTCAACCTGCGGATCCATCGTTGCAATTCTGGCGTTTATCCAGATTTTTTCACTGTTGTGCAGATTTTGATTCATATATTTGTTCCTCTTGTCTATAATTGTATATACAAATTTTGGTAAAGTTGCAAGATGTTGAGTATAATTTATTTTGAGGGCGTCAAATGAAAGTAGCGAAATACTCCAGGGTTCAGCCCCGTTTTCAGGTCATAAAGGATGCAATAACTCAGGCAATCCGGGAGAGGAAATATCTTCCCGATGATCAGATTCCAACTGAGTATGAACTGGCAGAGAAATTCAAAGTGAGTCGGATGACGGCAAATCGGGCGGTACGGGAACTGGTTGGCGAGGGGTTACTGGTACGCCATCAAGGTCTTGGGACGTTTGTTGCGCCGATTCAGGTGGAGTCGCCGTTACTGGAAATTCGCAATATCGCCGATGAGATTCGAGAACGTCACAATGTCTACAGCAACGAGCGGTATAAACTGGAAAAAATCCGATCAAATAAAAAACTTGCTGACTTATTGGGAATAGCTGTTGGCGAGCCGGTTTTTTATTCACTGATGGTTCACAAGGAAAACGGCCGTCCTCTCCAGTTTGCTGAACGGTATGTGAATGCGTCTCTTGTTCCTGAGTACCACCGGCAGGACTTTTCGGAAAGGACTCCAAGTGAGTATCTGAGTGAATTATTTCCTCTGTCAGAGGTGGAACATGTCGTAGAAGCTGTTCTGCCAAGCCAACAGGAGCAAGAGTTACTGGACATTTCTGCCGATACTCCCTGTTTGCTGGTCAACCGGAGAACCTGGTCAAAAAATAAACTGATCAGTTATGCACGATTGGTTCACCCTGGTGATCGCTATCGGCTTGGTTCCCGTTCAAAAGTTTGATGTTTTTCTGGAGTGATTTGTTGAATAGTAAAATCTCCCACAGGATTTTTTTATGTTATCAGTTTGTTGATATCATGAAGAAATCCCTGCTTCGATTTCTCATCGTCAATCTCCTGAAGTAGAATCCCGGTCAGGCTTTTCAGGCTGGCTTTACTAGGCTCTTCGGTTTTTAACCACTCTTTAATCGCTTTTTTCAATGTTATCCCCGCGACCGGACCAATACCCTTAGCCAGTGCCCGTTTTATCTGGGCAAGGTCTGCTGCGAGCGGTCCAGTGAGAACCTCTTCTGGATCTTTTGGTGGTTGCACTGTCGGGATTTTCTCGCAATTTTCCATACTATTCAGCATTTCTGTTGTGAGCATGCTGACTGTCATGTTGATCAGGTGAACTTTTGCATCAGGTTCGCAGATAATAATTAGAGCGGAATCGTTGCAGAGTCTTTTGACCAGCATAAGTGCTTCGTCGTACTGAATTTCAAAGGAATTTACATCCAGCATGACCGTTTCATTCAATTTGAATATTCGCTGTAAAATACTGCCGATCCGTGCCTGAGCATTGGCCTTGAAGATCTCCGGCAGGTTGGTTGCAATAACCCCTTTTTCGGTTGTGTATATTGATGATCCCAGAACACCTGGTGTTGCTTTTATCTCATCAAGAAAAGTCTGCATAAATTACCTCTATATTCTGATCTGATCGACAAGGTGAGCCAGTTGATCAATGATGATTGCAGGAGAGACATGGGAATCGAGATCAAATCCAATGATAACTTGTTCGCCGAGCAGGGTCAGTATCCGGTCTCCAGAATTTTGTTCCATAATCATGTGGTAGGGGCCGGTGAATCCCAGATAGGGTTTCAGTTGCTCGGCGGTTATTGCAATATAGGCAACATAATCCCCAAGTCGATCATTCTGCTTGCCACTGTGGAGAAGAACGGTTCCGTCTCTGGTGACCACGACGAGTTTTTTAATGCCGGTCAGGCTAGCAGCTGTGTTTTTAAATTCCTCTAGTGTTACCATTTTTACTCCACAATCTTCTGGATTTATTATTCTAATCGTTTGAACTCAACCCGGCGGTTCATGGCCCGGTTTTCTATCGTTGTGCCTGGTAGCACCGGACGGGTATCCCCGTAGTATGCAACTATCAATGTTTCCGGTTTGATGGTGAAGGTTGTCAGAAGATACTCTCTGACCTGTTCTGCCCGATATTTTGACAGTACCAGGTTTGCTTCCGGTGTTCCGGTATTGTCGGTATGTCCAGAAATTTCAAATGTTGTTCCGTTTAAGGCCGGACTTTCAAGGGCTTTACCGACAGTCATCAGCTGCTCTTTTGCTTTTTCAGAGAGCTGGGATGATGCTACATAAAAATGAATCTGCATCCGTAATAAAGGTCCGTCAACGGCTCCCTGAGTGGTCTCTTTTTTCTTGCTCTGTTGCATAACCTGGATAAATTCGCCGGTAGTAATCGTCTCTCCCTGCTCCGATTTGTGTTTTATCCGGGCAACCTCAAGAGATGCTCTGGCCCGCCGGTTTTTCGGTACAAGTTGTAATCCTTTTTCATAGGCTGGAATCGCTGCTCCTGAATTTCCCAGCACCATATAAATGTCACCCAGTCCGAAATAGGCTTTAGCGTAATTGCCGTCAATTTCAGTTGTTTTAAGGTAATGAGACTGGGCTTTTTCGTATTTTCGCAATCTTTCTGCTGCGTAGGCACAACTGTAGTGGATCTCAGCATTGTCAGGACAGAGTTTCAATGCCTGTTGGAGAAGAGCCTGTTTTTTTAGCAGGTTTCTCTCTTTCTTGATTTGCGTTGTCATTGCTTCGCAGTCTTGTTGTGCCGCCTGCAGTGGGTTGGCAATAAGACAGAAAATACAGGTACAAACAATCAGTTGCAGAGCTTTAATCATGAAATTATCCTGACCTTATTCCTGTAGCAGTTTAACCAGGCTGATTCGCAGCCGTTCGATAGCATGTGCCAATGTGCCAATTTCGTCCTTTGACTTATTGGTGATCGGGGCATTGAGGTTCTCACCGAGACTGAAATCTTCGGTTCGCTGTGCCAGTTCAACAATCGGCACAACAATGCTGCGATTGAGAAAAAACCACAGAATTAACAACACCAGAAAAATCCCGCCGGCTCCGATCGCCATCAGGGTCAGGGAGAGTTTTTTTGCCGCCGCGATTGCTTCTGCTGTTGGAATGTAAACAACAAATGCGGCAACAGTGTCGTTCAGATTCCAGTTGTAACCGGTTTCGGTCCCATAAATTTCAACCTGGTCCTTGGGTGCATCGTAGGGATCTCCGTGACAGTTTAGACAGTTGGAGTTGCTGACTTTGATTGGTTGGGCAAAGTAAAAGAGATCCGTCCCATTTTTGGTGATGATCCCTTCAGATGATTTGACGGTCGGATTTTTAGCAAAATAATCTATGAATTCAGCTTCTTCACCATCGGCTCGGTTGGAGGGGTTGAGTGGGTCGAGGGTTGCCTGTTTAAATGTGTAATCGGGAGACGATTGTTTAAAAAGTTCAAAGGTCCCCCGTGCCGTGACAAAGCCCGACATTAACTCCGGGTAGAAGCGGTCCTCTTCGATCAATTCTTTGACCAATGGTCGCTGCACTGTCTTCATATATTTTTTTGTTGCCATGGCATAGTTAAGAATAATTTTACTTTTGCTTTTTGCCTCTTTCAGAGCATTGTCAACGCTAAGCTGGTAGCTTATGGCACCGATAGCGGTAATCGCCAATAAACCTAAAATTCCCATAATCAGGATTGATTTCATTCGGATGCCCATCAGATTCTCCCTTTGTTAGTGTGCTGGGAGTTTGTCGGACTATCCATGAACTGGCTGCAAATTCGTTTGTCAAACGGATTTTCGCTTCAGTCTGTATCGTCTGACACTCTCCTAGAGTGATTTTCTTGTGTTACTAAATTTTATTAAAAAATAACACATTATTATTCTCTAGTCAAACATTTATCGCAGAATATTACATATAGAATATCATATAGTTTATTATTTGGATTAATATATGTATTAGTTTTTTTGCTTTAAGGTTGATTTTATCGGGATAAAATCTAAGAAAATAGGATATTTGAATGCCATAATTGGCAATTTTTCTGTATAGTGTCCGGTTTTAATGGCATTGATTCCCAAGGAGTTTATTTCATGTTGAAAATGATGACGTGTTTTCTCGGTTGTTTCCTGTTTGTGATAGGTTTACAGCAGATTCATGTTTCTCCAGCGTTGGCTGGGGAGAAGGAAGAGCGGATTCAATTACTGCAGGAAAAGATGAAAAAACTGCAGGATTTATTGGTTTTGATGGAGGAACAAAAGCTACGAGAACAGCCACCAACAGAGAAACCATGGCAACCAATTCTTAACTCTGGTGAAGAACGCCCGGCATATGATCAGTATGCCTATCTGTTGGCTCCGCGGATGCGTGCTGAAGATCTTGATAGTATCCTGCAGCAGCTTAATTATCTCGCCGATCAGGATCCACTCAAAGAACGGAGGACCTTATTTGTTATCCCGGCACTCCCTCTAGCTGATGGAGAGACGATGGTAGTAGAAAAGTATAATCGTAATCTGGTCGATGATTTTCTGGAAATAATTGGGATCCCCACAGCTCTGGAAGGGGGACTGCTCCTCGCTCCTGATCCTTTAGGTCGGGAAGGTATTGCCAGGGGACGGGAATTGCTGTTCATTAATTTAGTCGGGTGTAATCAAATTCTTAGAGCTCGAATTTTCGATCTATTGCAGAGTCAACGTCTTTTCACTGAGGATGGGAGTATTCATGGCTATCTCTGGGCTTTATTGAAAAGTTCCGCACCCCAGTCGTTCAGCATGTATACGCAGGATAACGTAACCTGGTTGTCGGTGGACGATTAAGCAGGGGAAATAGTCCTGCTAAAAATAACTATTTTAGTCAAGTTCCTTGAGCTTGCTGAAATAGTTGTAGTAGTCTGGTAATAGTGTTTTTTGATTTATCTATCAGGAGTTTTTATGAGTTCCAAACAAGAAGAATTTATCCCCAAGTGGATTGCCTGGGAAGCCACACAGAGATGTAATCTCAGCTGTGTTCACTGCCGCTGTTCTTCCGATATGGAAGCATCGGAAGGTGATTTTACCACAGCGGAAGCTTTTAAACTGATTGATGATATCTGTGAGGTTTCTAAACCGGTCTTTGTCCTCTCCGGGGGAGAACCGCTGATGCGCCCCGATCTTTTTGAGATTGCCCAGTATGGAACCGACCAAGGGTTGCGGATGTGTATCGCTACCAACGGAACCTTTGTCACTGATGAAATCTGCCAGAAGATGAAAGAGACCGGGATTAAAATGGTCTCCCTCTCTCTGGATGGTTCAACCGCCGAAATTCACGACAACTTTCGCGGCTGCGATGGGGCCTATGCGGGGACCATCCGTGCCGCTGAAACGATGCGTCGCAATGGGATAAAGTTTATCATCAACTCATCCTTTACCAAACGCAATCAGCACGATATTGGCAACTGCTTTAAGGCAGCCAAAAAACTTGGAGCAACCGCCTGGTACATGTTTATGATCGTCCCCACCGGTCGCGGTAAAGAGATTATGGATGAGCTGGTCAGTAAAGAGGATTACGAAGAGATTCTCACCTGGCACTATCAGCAGGAGAAGCAGGAAGATGAGATTTTGATGCGCCCAACCTGTGCGCCTCATTACTACCGGGTTGTCCCGCAGATGGCCAAAGCCGAGGGAGAATCATTTAAACGGCGTAGCCTCACTTTCTCCACCGGCGGTGGTAAAGGGTGTATCGCCGCTCAGAGCATCTGTATGATCGATTGTGAAGGGAACTTGAAGCCCTGTTCCTACTTCCTCCGGACTGTTGGCAACGTCAAAGAAGAATCCTTTAAGGATCTCTGGTTTAACTCCAAAGTCTTCAATGACTTGCGTGATTTTAGTGCCTACAAAGGACGCTGCGGTGAATGTGAGTACATCAACGTCTGTGGTGG
>JAGLDI010000087.1 GCA_023145655.1 Desulfuromusa sp.
GTATTCCCCGTTTCAACCAGTCGATTCAAGACCTCAAGCAACTTGTGGATATCGGCAAAATGTAATCCGGTGGTTGGTTCGTCAAGAATATAGATGGTTTTCCCGGTGGCCCGTTTACTCAGTTCGCGGGAAAGTTTGACCCGTTGCGCTTCACCGCCGGAGAGAGTTGTGGCGCTCTGCCCCAGTTTGATATAGCCGAGGCCGACATCACGGACGGTCTGTAGTTTATTGCTGATTCTGGGGATATTTTCGAGAAAACGGCTCGCCTGATTGACCGTCATATTAAGGACATCAGCAATACTTTTCCCTTTATATTTCACTTCCAGAGTTTCACGATTGTAGCGGGCCCCTTTGCAGACCTCACATTGAACATAGACATCGGGGAGAAAGTGCATTTCAATCTTGATGATCCCATCGCCACTGCAGGCTTCACAACGGCCCCCCTTGACATTAAAGGAGAAGCGGCCCGCTTTATAACCACGGATTTTTGCTTCGGGGAGCTGGGCAAACAGATCCCGGATATCGGTAAAAACTCCAGTGTAAGTCGCCGGGTTAGAACGCGGGGTGCGGCCAATCGGCGACTGATCGATATCAATCACCTTGTCTAGCAACTCCAACCCACGGATCTCCTTTACTGCTCCCGATTTTTCTCTGGCACGATGAAGTTTTTGCGCTAACGCCTTGTAGAGAGTCTCAATGATCAGAGAGGATTTCCCCGACCCGGAGACTCCGGTGATACAGGTGAAGATACCAAGGGGAATCTTCACCTGCACATTTTTCAGGTTATTGGCCTGGGCACCGATAATTTCCAGCCAGCGTTGGGTTAAGCGGCGTTGCTCTGGAACCGGAATACTTCGTTTTCCCGACAGATAATCGCCGGTCAGCGAAGCGCCGTTTTCCAGAATTTCCTTTGGCGTTCCTTGAGCAACAACTTCTCCACCGTGAATGCCCGCTGCAGGGCCCATATCAATGACATGGTCCGCTTCCAGAATGGTCTCTTCATCATGTTCAACCACCAGCACACTGTTTCCCAGATCACGGAGCCGTTTCAAGGTGATCAGAAGGCGCTGGTTGTCACGTTGGTGGAGCCCGATCGAGGGTTCATCGAGAATATAGAGAACCCCGGTCAGAGAAGAACCAATTTGCGTCGCCAGGCGGATCCGTTGACCCTCTCCCCCACTCAGCGTTCCGGAACTGCGCCCCAGGGTTAAGTAATCCAGACCAACGTGCGACAGAAAGGAGAGGCGCTCCCGAATCTCTTTAAGAACCCTTCGAGCAATTTCCATATCTTTGTCAGATAGCACCAGCTTCTGAAAGAAATCCTCGGCATCTCCAATCGAGAGACCCGTCACCTGATGAATATTCTTCCCCCCCACAGTAATATGCAGGGCTTCCGGGCGTAACCTTCCCCCTTCACAGGTCGGACAGGGGAGAATGCTCATAAAGCGTTCCAGGTTCTCCCTGACCGAATCAGAATCGGTTTCGTGGTAGCGGCGTTGCAGATTGGGAATCACCCCCTCGAAGGGTTTTTCATAATAGTGGCGTCGCTCTCCCTGATCGTAAAAAAACTGCACCGGTTCCTCGCCGGAGCCATAGAGGATGATTTTCTGCAGTTGCTCCGGAAGCTTGGAAAAGGGGCTGCGAATATCAAACTGATAGTGGATTGCCAGGGCTTCCAACAATGCTTGATAATAGTACCCAGTCCGGCTATCCCAAGGGACAATGGCTCCATCTCGCAGGGAAAATTCTGGATTGGGGATCACCTGCTCGTGATCAAAATACATTTTTGTCCCGAGACCGCTGCAGTCGGGACAGGCGCCGTGGGGATTGTTAAAGGAAAACATCCGCGGCGAAACTTCGGGATAGGAGAGACCACAAGCGATACAGGCATGATTGGCCGAGAACAGTTTACTCTCCCCTTGCGGGATTTCAATCCGAACCATCCCGTCGGCTAACCGTAATGCAGTTTCGATGGAATCGGCAAGGCGCGATTCAATATCCGGTTTCATCACCAGCCGGTCAATAACAACTTCCAGGGTATGTTTTTTCTGTTTATCCAGCTCAATCTTATCCCCCAGTTCAAACATTTCCCCGTCAACTCGAATCCGGACAAAGCCGTCGGCCTGCAACTGCAACAACTCTTTTCGATACTCCCCCTTACGACTCCGAACGATGGGAGCCATCACCATCAAGCGGGTCTTTTCCGGAAACTGCAGCACTTGGTCAACCATCTGTTCGACTGTCTGGGAACGGATCGGACTACCGCAACGGTGGCAAAGAATCTGTCCAACCCGGGCATAGAGGAGGCGGAGATAATCGTATATTTCGGTCACTGTCCCCACTGTTGAACGGGGGTTTTTAGAGGTAGTTTTTTGTTCAATTGAGATGGCCGGAGAGAGGCCGTCAATCTGATCAACATCAGGTTTTTCCATCTGTTCCAGAAATTGCCGGGCATAGGCAGAGAGGCTTTCTACATAACGGCGTTGCCCTTCGGCATAGATGGTATCAAACGCCAGGGTACTTTTACCCGAACCGGAAACTCCCGTGATCACCACCAGTTGATCACGGGGAATATCGATATCAATATTTTTCAGGTTATGTTCCCGCGCACCGCGAATTTTAATTTTATCAATCATAGTCATTTCTATTTTTTGTAAAAGTTCAAAATCATATTTAACAGAGAGAAGCAAGAGAAGGAGAGGGCGCAGAGAAAAATAGAGCAAAATCTGTTTTTGGAGTCAAAAAAACCTGAAAGATTTTGATTTTCTCTGCGACTCTCCGTCTCAGCGTTAAAGCTTTTGATTTTCGGTTCTACCCCTCGACCAAAGGCCATTTAGCCACTAAGGCTCCAAGGATACCAAGGAGTGCTTTTTCTTCAGTTTCAAAACCAAAAAACTGATTTTGCTTTGGTTTTCCTTGGTGCTCTTGGCGTCTTGGTGGCTAATCTGTTTTTCGGTTATAGATCCGTTATTTTTTTATAGTGCCACTTGTCATCTGTTCTGCCATTTTCAGTGCAGCAATCAAACTGGCAGTATTGGCTTTCCCGGTTCCAGCCAGATCATAAGCAGTACCGTGATCAACGCTGGTTCTGACAATCGGTAACCCCAGAGTGACATTGACGGCATCATCAAAATGGAGCAGTTTAAGGGGGATCAACCCTTGATCGTGATACATACAAATCACTGCGTCATACTCCCCTTTTGCCGCAAAATGGAACAGGGTATCGGCACTGTGCGGACCGCTAACGACAATTCCCTCGGTCTGCGCCGCTTTGATCGCCGGGGTGATAATCTGCTCTTCTTCATCACCAAACAGCCCGTTTTCACTGGCATGTGGGTTGAGGGCAAGGACTGCCAGGCGGGGCTGTAGAATTCCAAACTGTTGCCGAAATGCTTTTGCGGTGATACGAATTGTCTGTAAAATCTCCTCACGATTTAATCTGGCAGGAACATCCCGGTAGGCCAGATGGGTGGTCACCAAGCAGACTTTTAGCCGTTCTCCTGCCAGCATCATCACCACTTTTTCAATTTCACACCGGGTTGCCAGTAGTTCCGTATGCCCGGGGAAAAGATATCCTGCTGCATTGATCGCTGCCTTATTGATCGGGCAGGTCACTATCCCTGCGGCAGTTCCGGCAAGACAGTTGGAAATGGCATATTCCACATAGGCGACCATGGCTGTGCCGCAGGCATGATCCGGGTTTCCATAGTGAACGGATTCTATATCCAGCTCAGAGCAGGAATGGACCAGCAGCTTTTTGTCATCAAAGTGGAGTGAGTAAAGGGTCTCCTCCAGTTGTTCGGGGTTTCCTTTATAACCAAAAATTTCCCCGGCACGGTTGAGAACGGCAACATCCCCAACAATCTGGACGGGGTGTTGGACCTGCTCAAAGGACTGCTCCAGCAGGGATTTAACGATCAATTCAGGACCGATCCCGGTGGGATCACCCATGGTTAGAAGGAGTGGCTGCATTTTAAGTGGTGATCTCACCAAAAAAGGGATAAAAATTCTGCGTGATCAGAATAGCGAAAATTCAAATACGTATTTCAATACGGGCATTTTCGTGAAGTTCTTTTTTCCATTCTTTAAGACGGAGGTCGCCTTTCTCCCGTTTCAGTTTTTTTCTGATTTGATCTTTGACCTGTTCGAACAGAGCATCACTATCGGAATCTCTGCTGGTCACCTGAAACATATAGAGCTTTCCATCCAACTCAAGAGGCTCACAGACATCTCCTGCTTTTAACCCGACAAGGGCCTCCTGTAGCGGTTGCGACAGGTCCTCCTCGACCAGTTCCCCCATCTCCCCACCAGAGGCTAAGTCCCCCTGATCTGCCAGAACTTCATTGAAGTCTTTCCCGCTGATCAGTTGTTGTCGACATGCCTCTAACTGTTTACGACGTTTAGCTGCTTTCTTTTCATCTCCATCCGGGAGGTCATAAATGAGTTGATTGAGGTGGAGTTTTGCTCCACCGGCATACTCGGTAATATTTTGGTCAAAATAGTCACGAACCTCCTTGCTGGTCACCAGCACCTTGTAGTTAACCTCACGATTTAACAATTTATAGTGGAGGATCTCGTTCTTAACTTTTTCTCGATATTGCGGCATTGTCACTCCCTGTGAATTCAATGCTTGTTTAAGTGTCTCATCGGTCAGCCCGTTCTTGAGCACTACGTCAGCAATAGCACTATTCAACTCCTCGTCAGAGACCCGCAAACCCAATTTCTTGACCTGCTGCTCCATGAGTTTCTCATCAATCAGTTTATCAAGAATCTGAACTTTCACCTGACCAAACTGGGTAATATCAAGTTGGTTTTTATTGGTATTACTGGTCAGATCGTTCATGACCGCCTGATCGAGTTGATAGGTGGTAATAATGTCGTCATTGACAACAGCAGCAACTTTACTGAGGGTTTTTGCCGTCACTGGAGTGGCAACAAGCAGGAGAGAGAAGAAAAACAGAAACAGAGGACGTTGCATAAAAATGAATCCTTATCGTGTTAAAAAGATTGACTTGTCAATATCTATAAAAATAATAAAACCGTTACACCCTGACGAAACAATCCTCATGGTTCAGATTTTTCTTGCAGGAGATCCCGGTTGATATGGATCGTTGTGGTTTTCTTCAAATCTTCCAACCATTGATGAAATGCGGTCTCTTCTTTCTGCTGATAAAGTTTCCCTGCTATTTCATCTTTAACTGCTGCATAGGAACGGAGACCTGCTTTCCGCCTACGTTCAACCAGGAAAAGATGAAAGCCATACGGGCTCTCAATCGGAGCACTGACCTGTTTAACCGGAAGCTTAAACAACACCGCATCGAATTCTGCGGGAAGTTGACCGGCAGAAAAATAACCTAAAGCCCCGCCACTTTCCCGATCAGGAGACTCTGAATATTGAGTTGCCAGAGTGACAAAATTACCCCCATCTTTAAGCAGTTCCAGAACTTTATTGGCCTCATCACGAGAATTGAAGAGCATCTGCCGGGCACTTATTTCAACCGGCCGCCGAAACTCTTCACGGTGGTTTTTATAGTATTCCTTAATTTCCTGGTCACTGACCTCGACCTGTGAAGACAGGGCGGCAGCACTCACCTTGGCAGTTAACAGGTGCAGCTTTAATGCGGTAATCCAGTGTTCCCGGGTCTTTCCGGTCTGTTCCAGAACCTTGGTAAATTCCTCTTCACTGTAGCCACCACGGACTTTTTCCAGCGCTGCATCAAGTTCATCCGGGGTCAACTGAACATTTAGCCGGTTTGCTTCTCCAAGGATTAATTCACGGTCAATCAGTTGTTTAAGCAGTTGCTCTTTCAGTTGGAGTTGCTCCTGATTGCTCAGAGCAGAAATATCCGGGTAAGTTTCCCGCAACTCGTGGTCAAACTGCTGTAATGTCAGCTGCCGTTGTCCAACTTCCAGCAGCGGTGGTTGCGGTTGCTGTTCCTGTTGTTGACAGGATAACAGCCCCAACAGAAATAACAGCGAAACTGCTCTGGTCAAGACAACTGAAAAAATACCGAAGTCCTCATAGGTTTTATCTGTCCAACCAATCTCTGCCGGACAGACTTTTTATAAGACTGTTGAAAATACCATGGTCAGAAAAATAGTTGCAATTCTTTTCTCACCCTGACCAGCAGCTCACCTGGCGATAGACGGCCTAGCTCAATATTGAGTTTAAAATCAGCTCCAAGGCGATATTTATCCGGTTGCTCAGTCACCAGCTGCCGGATCAAATTGGGAGAAATCTTTGTTGAGGAATGAAACGATAAACTGAGTCGTTTATTATCATATTCAAGCAACTCCACGCAGAGTTTTTTCAGCAGAATTCGCAACCGCATCGTGGCAATCAGTACCTCTCCTGCAAGGGGCGGTTCACCGTAGCGGTCACGTAACTCTTCGACCAGATCAAACAACTCTTCATCATTCTCAGCTCTGGCCAATCGCTGATAGAATTGCAGCCGTTGATTGGGATCGGGTAAATACTTTTCCGGGAAAAAGGCGGACAAACCCAGGCGGATTTCCGGATCGATCCGCTCTTCCCGTTCTTTGCCACGAAGGCGGTCAATCGTCTCTTCAAGCAGTTCCGTGTAGAGTTCAAAACCGATGGCAGCAATCGGTCCCGATTGTTTTCCCCCCAGCAGGTCACCGGCACCACGGAGCTCCAGATCATGACTGGCAATCCGAAAGCCGGCACCCAGTTCGGTCAATTCCTGGAGAACTCGCAGTCGTTCACGGGCCTCACGGGTCAGGGCTGCTTCTCCTGGAATCAACAGATAGGCATAGGCGCGCCGATCACTCCGCCCGACCCGACCACGTAACTGATAGAGTTGGGAGAGACCAAAGCGGTCAGCACGGTTAATAATAATGGTATTGGCACGAGGAATATCGAGGCCGTTTTCGATAATGGTTGAGGCGACCAGCAGGTTGCTTTTCCCGGCAATAAAATCAAGCATCACCTGTTCCAGATCTTTTTCCGGCAGCTGCCCATGACCGATGGAAATGGTTGCTTCAGGAACCAGTTGATGGAGTTGTTCCGCCATCGCATCAATTGTTTGTACCCGGTTATGGACAAAATAAACCTGCCCGCCACGGCGCAGTTCACGCAGGATTGCCTGACGGATCAGTTCATCATCAAAACGACTGATATAAGTGCGGATAGCCAACCGGTCTACCGGCGCTGTTTCAATCACCGACAGATCACGCATTCCGCTCAGACTCATATGCAGGGTGCGGGGAATCGGAGTGGCACTCAGGGTGAGGATATCAACCTCGGCACGCAACTGTTTCAGTTTTTCTTTGTGGCTGACCCCGAAACGTTGTTCTTCATCGACAACCAGTAATCCAAGGTCTTTAAAACGGACATCGCGTTGCAACAGCCGGTGGGTTCCTATGAGAATATCAATTTTACCTGCAGCAGCTGCTTCCAGGGTCTTGCGATTTTCGACAGTTGAACGGAACCGGGAAACCATCTCGACCCGGATCGGAAAATCGTGTAACCGCTGCTGAAAACTTT
>JAGLDI010000088.1 GCA_023145655.1 Desulfuromusa sp.
GCCTTGACTGCAGCCCGCAGAGCGACCTCGGTTTTTCCATAGCCAACATCACCACAGATCAGTCGATCCATCGGTTTGGCCGACTGCATATCATCGAGAATATCATCAATCGCCTGCTGTTGATCAATGGTCTCCTCGTAGGGGAAGGTTGCCTCAAATTCACGGTACAGCTGATCCGGAGGGGAGTAGGCGAACCCCTGCCGCAGCTCCCGTTTGGCGTAAAGTTCCAGCAGTTGCCGTGCCAGCTCCTCAACGGCAGCTCGGGCCTTGAGGTGAGCTTTTTGCCACCCCTGTCCCCCCATTTTGTCAAGTTTAGGGGAGTAGCCTTCCCCGCCGAGATATTTCTGAACTTTTTCAATTCGCTCAATGGGGAGATAAAGCTTATCGTTTCCAGCATATTCAAGGTTTAGAAAGTCACCTTCGATGGTTCCGGTCTGCAGGTGTGTCAAGCCAAGATAACAACCGATACCGTGATCGGTATGGACGATGAAATCACCCTTTTTTAATTCAGCCAGGCTGGTCATCAATTGCCGTGCCCGTTGTCGACCGGTTTTTTTCTGCCGATGACTGCGGCGACCAAAAATTTCTTCTTCGCTGATAATATTCAGTTTTTCGTTGGGGAGATAGAAACCCCGGTTCAACTCACCAATGGTTAATGTCACCCCGCCTGCTGCCAGAGCAGATAAATATTGATTGGGCTCTATCTCAAGCTCTACTCCGTGGGCGGCAAGCAGTTCCTGCAATCGTTCCGCCTGGCTCCGTTGATGGCAGACCAGCAGCGTTTTACCACTTTCATTTTTGGTCTGTTGCAGACGCTGCAACAGCGGTTCGAGTCCGGCATGATCTGAATCAGGTTTGGTCCGCAAGGAACCGTTTCCCTGGCAATTAAAATGATAGCGTTGTCGTTCATCCTCGAACTGAATCACCTGCAGGCGAGATATTTCAACCCGGAGCGGGTTGTGGAGCAGCAGTTTTAACTGGTCTGGTTCAAGATACAGCGCCTGTCGCCGGGCATGCGGTATTTTCTGTTCTTGCATCCGCGCTTCACCGTCACGAATATCACGATGAAACAGGTCGATCTCCTGCTCAATTGCCGGGGGATCAATAATAACCAGACGTGGGTTGTCCAGATATTGTTCCACCGGATCAAGCTCTGGATAATTGAACGGCAGCAGGAACGCCCGTCCCGGAGACAAAATGCCCTCTCGCAGTTCGGTCATGATCGCTTCCCGGTCGGTTCGTGGGATCGCCAGCTCATCACAGCGTTCTTTCAGTTTTTGCCCGAGGGTTTTCAGAAAGGGGCCATGGAGGATCATCTCTTTTGCCGGGATCAGGGTGAGAGACTTAAGCGTTGCATCCCCAGAGCGCTGACTGGCTGGATCAAAGGTGCGCATTTTTTCAATAAAATCACCGTAAAAATCGAGACGGATTGGTTGCTCAGCATCAGGGGGAAACAGATCAATAATATCCCCGCGAACAGCAAAACTGCCCCGCTCTTCAACCAGGGGAACTGGCTGATAGCCAAGCTGGGTTAAAGAGTTCAGCAGTTGCTTGCGCTCATATTCTTCTTCAAGCAGCAGTTGCAGAGAAACGCTTTCAAGAACCTGCCGGGGGATCACTTTCTGCATCAATGAACGAACCGGCAGAATCAACGCTTTGACTTGACCCTGATTCAAAGCTGCCAGGGTGGTCATCCGGATTGCTTCAAGCTCAGGATGCGGGGTCAGTGGATCGTAGGGGTTCAGTTCCCAATGGGGCAGCAGAGCGATCTTGTCTGGCTGGGGATAAAGGAACTTGAGTTCAGCAACCAGTTGCCGGGCTGTTTCCAGTTCAGCACAAAGGATAATCCGCTGTTCCGAACTTGCCTCAAGCAATTGTGCTAACAGGTAGGCATCTGCCGAGCCATGCAATCCCAGAACTTCAACAGTCTGCTGGTTTGCGGTGACGCCACCAATAAAACTGTGAATTGTTGCGTTGCGGATATTCTGTTGGGTTTCGTCATTCATAATAGATCACAAGTTTCATTGGGTACGATTCAAAATAATATGGTAAATTAAACAAGCACATTTTGTTTGATTATGTAAATACAGATTCCGGTTATATGACATCGCTGGAAAAATTGGAATGGACGAAATCAAGAACTGGGTAATATTGTCGTGCCGGGGTAGAAAGTTTGGAGATATCTCTGGAAATAGGGGAGCTGCCGGTGCAAGCAGATGTGGATATAGTCAACTGGACTTCAAGTTTAAAGCACTAGAGCAACAACGTCTCTCTACTCTCTATTGCTGGCGTTAGGTTGCCGAGCTACCTACGAGAAGTAGATGTCTTATTTTTAACAACAGAGGTGAAACTATGGATATAACAGGATTAATTATATTTTTGGCAATAGGTGCCGTGGCAGGTTGGTTAGCAGGTACCCTGATGAAGGGTGGTGGTTTTGGTCTGCTTGGTAATATCGTAATCGGTGTAGTAGGCGCAGTATTAGGTGGTTTTGTATTTAGCTTACTTGGTATTACAGCAGGAGGGTTAATCGGTTCAATTGTTACTGCAACTGCTGGTGCCGCCTTGCTACTATTCATTGTCGGAATTATCAAAAAGGCATAATAACCTAACAAGGCAAATGCACTCGGACAGCCAAAAGCGTCGTTCTTTCGTTGCTCTGCTTTTTGCTGCCGGTGATGTGAGGCGTTATGTGCAAAATAAATAGATTGGAGAAATAATGAAAATATTGATTGTTACAGCTGGATACTCGATATTCGATGCTAAGGGACAGCTAAATAGCTTTCTTGCGTATCTAACTGAAAAAGACCTGACTGAAAAAGGTCATA
>JAGLDI010000089.1 GCA_023145655.1 Desulfuromusa sp.
TAGATAATAAAGGCAACAATAATGATGTCCAGAATATCGAGAAGCCGAATATTTGCGAAGACATCTAACATTGCAACCACCGTGTGAGGGTTATTTTATAAAATCAGTGGATCAATTCAGGAAGTTTCTGCTCCCGAATCGCCCAGGCAACTAATGCAGCTTCCCGTGCTGGACGAACATCGTGAACCCGAAAAATCTGCACTCCCTGACTCACCCCCAAAGCTATCGTCGCCAAAGTTCCAAACAGCCGTTGCTGCGGGTCATCCTGGTTGAGAATTTTACCGAGAAAACTCTTCCGTGAAGTTCCTAGAAGAACCGGGAAATCCAGCTGATGCAACTCATTCAAGTGCTGCAACAATTCGAGGTTTCCCAGCGCACTCTTGCCAAAACCAATCCCAGGGTCAACCGCAAGTCGACGACGGTCAACCCCGGCCAGCAGTGCCAGATCAACACTCTGCTGCAAACTGGCAACAACTTCAGCCAACAAGTTCCGGTATTTGGTCTGCCGCTGCATAATCTCTGGTCTGCCACTGGTATGCATTAAAAACAAACCGGCACCCATTTCGGCAGCAACGGTCGCCATTTCCGGATCAAAAGAGAGCCCGCTGATATCATTAACAAAGTTGGCTCCGGCAGCAAGTGCTGCCCGGGCAACTGGCGCTTTACTGGTATCAACAGAGATGGGCAAATCGGTCCTTTGCCGAAGCTTTTCAATAACTGGGACAACCCGCTCAAGCTCTTCTGTTGTTGAAACCGGAAGAGAACCCGGTCTGGTACTTTCACCACCGATATCGAGGAGACCAGCCCCATCCTGCTGCATGGTCAAACCCTGTTGGACCGCCGCAGCGACACTCAGATACTGACCACCGTCAGAAAAAGAATCGGGGGTAATATTTAATACTCCCATGATGCATGGCCGACTCAAATCAAGCTGACAGTCTCTTCCTGACAAGCGCTGAGCATTTGCTGAAATCACGATTTGGGAACTTTGTCCTCACTCGATTCAACATCAGCTACAGACTCCTCAGTTGCCACCGCTGCAGGAGCTTCTTCTTTATCCTGCTGACTTTCGGCTGAGTCCGCACCACTTACAAAGCTAAATTCATCTTCAGCTTGTTGCTCTTCCGGCTTCGACTCTTCTTGCTCTGGTTCGACAACTTTCGGTTTTAAATATTCAGGAATTCCATCAGGGAAAACAACTTCATGGATTTCTCCACTATCCAGAGTCTCCTTCTCCAACAACAGTTCTGACAAATCAATCAGTTGCTGTTGATGATCCTTGATCAAGGTACGAGTCAATGCATAGTTTTCGTTAACCATTCTCCGGATCTCAGTGTCAATATCGACAGCAGTCGCTTCACTGTAATTTTTCATATGTCCCATATCGCGACCAAGGAAGACCTCTCCCTCTTTTTCACCAAAAGCCATCGGCCCGATTTTTTCACTCATTCCCCATTCACAAACCATCTTCCGGGCAATAGCTGTGACCCGTTCAAGATCATTACTGGCACCACTGGTCACCGACTCAAAGGTCAATTCCTCAGCAACCCGACCACCGAGCAATGCCCGAATGCGAATATGCAATCCCTTGGCAGTTTCGCTGTACTTCTCTTCAGTGGGAAGATACATAGTGACGCCCATGGCACGGCCACGAGGGATAATCGATACCTTGTGAACCGGATCCGACCCCGGGGTCAGCAGAGAAACCAGAGCATGACCAGCTTCGTGATAGGCGGTGACCTTTTTCTCTTCCTCGGTAATCACCAGCGAGCGCCGCTCGGCACCCATCAAAACCTTATCCTTGGCAGCCTCAAAGTCATCCTTATCAACTTTATTTTTATTGGAACGAGCTGCCAGTAAAGCAGCCTCATTGATCAGATTGGCAAGATCCGCACCAGAGAACCCAGGAGTGGCTTTGGCAATAATTTCAAGCTTCACATTGTCGTCCATGGGAACTTTACGGGAATGGACAACAAGAATTTTATGCCGCCCTTTAATGTCGGGGCGGGGCACCACCACCTGGCGATCAAACCGGCCTGGCCGCAACAGCGCTGGATCCAGAACATCCGGGCGGTTGGTTGCAGCCACCAGAATGACCCCTTCGTTTGATTCGAAACCATCCATCTCAACCAGCAACTGGTTGAGGGTCTGTTCACGCTCATCATGACCACCCCCAAGACCCGCACCACGATGACGACCGACAGCGTCAATTTCATCGATAAAAATAATACAGGGGGCATTTTTTTTACCCTGGACAAAAAGGTCTCTTACCCGGCTGGCACCCACGCCAACAAACATCTCGACAAAATCTGAACCAGAAATAGTGAAGAACGGAACCCCCGCCTCACCGGCCACAGAACGGGCCAACAATGTCTTACCAGTTCCCGGTGCACCAACCAGTAAAACCCCTTTGGGAATTTTCCCGCCCAGCTTGGTAAACTTCTTCGGGTCACGCAAAAACTCGACAACCTCTTCTAGTTCCTGCTTGGCTTCATCAACCCCGGCAACATCTTTAAAAGTGACCAGACCCTGTGTATCGGTCAGCAACTTTGCTTTACTTTTACCAAAGCTCATCGCTTTACC
>JAGLDI010000009.1 GCA_023145655.1 Desulfuromusa sp.
GCTGCTTCAATAAACAACGAACCACTGCGCCGGAGTTCTTCTTTCAGACAGCCGACGGCGTTGTTCATTCCTGCACCGCGCAAGCTGTTGGAGCAGACCAGTTCGGCCAACTTTTCACTTTGATGTGCTGGAGAAAATTGCAGCGGTTTCATTTCATAGAGTTTGACCTGAAAACCTTCTCTCGCAATTTGCCAGGCAGCTTCACATCCGGCCAGGCCGGCACCGATAACGGTAATTTTGTCCATTTTATTTACACCTGAAATATAAACTTGCGACCAAGGCACGAAGGCACCAAGAACAACAAATATAATTTGCTTTTCTTGGTGCCTTGGCGTTTTGGTGGCGATATGAGATTGAGTATCAAGATTCTTTTTTGGTCGTTTTCCTGGTTGTGGTTTTTTTCTTTGCTGCCGGCTTCTTTTTGGCCGTAGGTTTTTTAGCCGGAGTTTTTTTAATCGGTGGAATCAATTCCTTTTCCCAGTCACACTCTTCTTGTGGACAACGCTGTACAGTTCCCCACCGCTTGGTCACTTTGATCTCGGTGAGTGGCCAGCTACACTTCGGGCACGGCTCTTCCTTGGGAAGATTCCATAGCGCGTATTTACATTTCGGGTAGCGATTACAGGAATAGAAGATTTTTCCGTAACGGCTTTTCTTCTCCATCATCTCCCCTTCACCGCATTCGGGGCAGTTGATGCCGAGGGATTTCGGTTTCTCCAGGGGTTGAATGTTTTTACATTTCGGGTAACCGCTGCAGGCTAGAAACTTGCCGTAGCGCCCGGTTTTTATCAACATCGGTTCACCACATTTTTCACATTTCTCATCTGAAATAACCGGTTCCTCAACCTCTTTTCCATCAGAATTGAGAGGCTCCGTGTGACGGCAATCAGGAAAACCAGAACAGGCGAGAAAACGCCCCGAACGACCCAGTTTAATCACGAGCTCTTTGCCACACTCAGGACAGGTTTTATCGGTCTTTTCAGTGGTTATATCCGCCTTGCTGACTTCCTTGTCTTTACGGTGGAGCAGGGCGATAAAGGGGTCCCAGAACCGTTTGATCAGTGGTGTCCATGCCAGTTCTCCACGCGAAACAGCATCGAGATCTTCTTCGAGGGTGGCGGTAAAATCGTAATCGACATACTGACTGAAATGTTCTGTCAGTAGTTTTGTAACGACCCGTCCGGTATCTTCAGGGAAGAAAGTCCGTTTTTCCAAGTGGACATATTTTCGGGTGACCAGAGTATTCATGATGCTGGCATAGGTTGAGGGACGGCCAATGCCATACTCTTCCAGAGTTTTCACCAGACTGGCTTCAGTAAAGCGGGGTGGTGGCTGGGTGAAGTGCTGCTCCGGGGTTAATTGTTCGTTAGTAAGCTTTTCCCCTTCGCTCAGCGGTGGCAACAGCCCTTCTTTGTCTTCATTGTCGCCATTATCATTTCCTTCAATATAGAGAGCCATAAAACCGGGAAAACGGATCACCTGCCCCGTTGCGCGGAAACTGTATCGCTCTCCAGCACCGATATCGACACTGGTAGCATCAAAGATTGCCTGAGTCATTTGTGAGGCAACAGTCCGTTTCCAGATCAGCTCATAAAGTCGCTGCTGATCTGAGGTCAGAAATTGTTTCACTTGTGCAGGGGTCCTGGCAATAGATGTTGGACGGACTGCTTCGTGAGCTTCCTGGGCATTTTTACTTTTATTTTTGAAAACACGGGGTTTTTTCAGTGCGTAACTTTCATCATAAATCTCACAGATAACCTCACGTGCTTCATCTGTTGCTATGGTTGAGAGGGCAACGGAGTCAGTACGCATATAGGTGATCAGGCCATGAGTCCCATCATCGACTTTGATCCCCTCGTAGAGTTTCTGGGCAACAGTCATGGTTTTTCGAGCCGAGAAACCAAGCTTGCGGCTGGCTTCCTGCTGCAAGGTACTGGTGGTGAAAGGGGGAGCTGGATTGCGTTTCCGTTCTTTCTTTTTCAGTGCTGTAACTTGAAATTCGGCCTGTTTTAATTCGGCGAGAATATCTTCTGCTTGCTGTTGTGTCGTAATAGCAAATTTGGTCAGTGTTTTGCCATCACAACTATTGAGTTTTGCTGCGAGTTGATTCTTCGCCAGGTTGGCAAACAGTGCCTCAATGCTCCAGTATTCGCGGGGTTTAAACGCATCTATTTCATCTTCACGTTCACAGATCAGTCGCAGGGCGACCGATTGAACCCGTCCGGCGGAAAGACCGTAGCGAATCTTTTTCCAGAGAAATGGTGACAGGTTGAAGCCAACCAGATAATCAAGAACCGAACGGGCCTGTTGGGCATCAACAAAATCCCGATCAATTGTGCGCGGATGAGCCATTGCTTCGGTGATAGCTGCCTGAGTAATCTCGTGAAAAGTAACTCTTTTAACAATAGGTTTCCCGGCTTTTTCATCAATTTCAAGAGCTTCCAGCAGGTGCCAGGCAATTGCTTCCCCTTCACGGTCAAGGTCAGTTGCGAGGATGAGTACATCACTTTTGGCAACTTCTTTTTTCAGCAGGTTGATCTGTTTGATGCTGTCAGGAAGGATATGATATTTAGGCTTGAAATTGTCATCAATATCAACGGAGCCTTGCTTACTCGGAAGGGCCCGCACATGGCCATAGGAAGCAAGAACCTTGTGCCCCTTGCCGAGAAATTTTTCGATAGTCTTTGCTTTTGCCGGTGATTCGACGATAACCAGTGATTGTGCCATCTATGACCTCGATATGCCTCATCCTCAATAAGTCAGGATGGGCAGATGTAAAAAGAGTTGTGCCTTTGACACAACCCGACATTTTTTAATGATAAATACGATCCCAGTCGTTTTCCAGAAAGCAGTTTATTTCTCGCAACCAGAGGTTGCTGGAGCGTGACAGAAGGGTCAGACTGGTGATTATTTTGATCTCCTGTTCATTGATTGGACTCTCTGCTGAGTGAAGTGCCCGATCAATAATTTCCTCCTGAGCTTCATTGGTGAGAAGCCCCATGGTGCGGACCTTGATTAGAAAACCTCTGGCTTCCGTGGTCAATTTCTGTTGTTCCTGATCGCTGAATACCCGGTAGGTGGGTAGCTCCATCAGGGGAGAAATTGTCACTGCCTCAGTTTGAGGCTGTAGGGCGATGGTTTCCATCCAGGAGATGGCATCATTGATCTCATCAGCATCAAAGCCGACCGATATCAATTCAGTCATCAGTTCCTGCTCGCTGATCGGGGTATCTTTTGCCCCCAGAACATATTGGGCGATCAGATTGACAATCGCCAGAACTCGTTCACGCAAGGAGCCTCCAAACGGGCTTAAAATTTACAGTTCTCCACGAATATAGTGGTTTCCAGGGAGTGTTTGTATCCCGCCCCGGAGCTCTAGGTCGAGTAAAATAGCGGAAAGCTCCATGGGAGTCAAGCCGCATTCCCTCGCTATTTCGTCACTGTGCTGAGGTTCATGTCCGAGAATTTGGAAGACTCTTAGTGCTGGCCCATCAAGTTGATCGGCAAAATTATTGAATTGAGTCTGTTTATGTCGAGTTGGTTGGTTTGGCCAAAGTGATTGGAGAATATCGCTGGCTTCAGTCACCAATTGAGCCCCCTCTTTCAAGAGTCGATTGGTTCCTCTACTGTTGGGATTTTGTACGGCTCCCGGAATAGCAAACAGTTCGCGCCCCTGTTCCAGGGCAAAGTCACCCGTGATGAGGGAGCCACTTTTTTCGACCGCCTCCACAATCAGCACACCACGACTGAGACCGCTGATAATTCTATTGCGGCCGGGGAAATGGCCAGCAAGTGGCGGTGTCTCCGGTGGGTATTCGGTAATAATGGCATTGTTCTGCTGGATCTCATGAAACAATTTACTGTTTTCTGGGGGATAGATCCGATCGATACCACAGCCGAGGACCGCGATCGTCGCCCCTTTGGCATCGAGTGCACCACGGTGTGCGGCACTATCAACCCCGCGCGCCAACCCACTAACGATACAGATTTCGTGCTGAGCCAGGGTGGTTGCCAGATTTCTGGCCAAAGTTAATCCGGCACTGGTTGCCCGCCGTGAACCCACAATGGCAAAGCACTCTTTTTCTGGGAGTTTCCCACGCAAGTACAGTAGCGCAGGTGGATCGTGAATTTCCCGCAACAGAGGGGGGTAATCATCATCCCAAAAGCTGATCAGACGAATCTGCTGTGATTCCAGTTTACGATGAACTTGTTGAAATCTTTCTCCATTTTCTGTGGGAACTGTATTGCAAAGTGCTTCTGCCAGACCTGCTTCCCGCCAATGTTGTGGCGGAGCCTGGAGGGCAGCGCTGAAATCAGCAAAATATTGATGGAGTTTAAATAGAGCGATACGCCCAAGACCGGGGGTCAGATGGAGTCTCAACAAAGCTTGTTGTGCAGCATTCATTCTTTCCCCTCCCCTTAAAATAGCAATCTAAGTGATCCGGCCTGACAACAAAAAAAGGATTGAAGAGTCTCCAATCCTTTTTTTGTCATTTATGTTTTTATCGGGAAATCATCGAGCTGTCAATGGGTGACAACTGAGACATCATCCCCGATAAAAATTGACTCGACAGTTTTTATGATGAGAGCAGAAGTCGTTTTTGTTTTGGTTTCAATCGCGATAGCAGCACCAAGGACGACATCCGGTAGTTGCATTTCTTTGGCATGCTTGATGATTTCAGCAGAGGCTTCACGGGGCCGGGAAATGTAAAAAAGATTACCGTTGACCACGCCATCATCACTGCCTAAGTTAACAAAAATAATATCATTGGTCGAGAGAGCCCCTTTTCCCTCCCGTGCTGCAATAACATATCCTTTCTGATCGCTTGTCCCACGTTGTAGGGTGATTTCTTTCTGTGGTGGAGTATATTCAAACAGCTCCGCACCACGGGTGATTTCGCTGAATATATCCCCAATTTTAGCTATGACTGTTTCACCAAGAAATTCGGTAACTTGCAGAGATCCAAGATTTAGCATCATGGGTCCAATTGGTTTATTAGTGTGGGGGTTTCTGACCATATCGCTACGTTGGAATATACCGTAAGTATCACCGACGGCAACACTTGACATATCAGCCATCTCAAGAAAAACGATATCATGTTTTGACAGTAAAATTCGGTTATCAACTGAATCTACCAATATCCCGAGTGGTTGCTCATCGGTCAGAATAAATCCTTCAGCACCGGTTGCCTTGAATATTTTAGCATCCTCAGGTTCTTCGGCTATTGGTTCATTATCTGCTATTTCATCGGCTGGTTTTTCTGCTTCCGGATAGGCGGGGATAATTTCCAGACGACCATCCAGAATCCGTACCTTTTGTCCCGGGAAAATCAGGTGGGGGTTGGTGATATCCGGGTTCTTTGCCCAGACATTTGGCCAATAGTAAGGGTCACCAATAAATTTTTCAGAAAGACCCCAAAGGGTGTCTCCTTTTTTGATTGTGTAAATTTGCTCTTCAGCAGCAATTGCCAGACTTGTTCCTGATAAAACCAGCAATAGAACCAGCAGCGATAACCAGCGAAAGCTTATTCGTGTCATCAGTTCCCTCTCAGACAGAGCTGTAAACCGTTAATTATTCGGTTCCTCGCTCCGGTAAAAATGTTGCGCTTCCGGACTTTCCGGATAATTGCTACGCAACTGTTCTAGGACGTTGTCGGCTTGTATCTGCAGCCCCTGTTGTTGATAGATTTGTGCTAATTGCATGAGTGCGGCAGGTTTTTTTTTCTGCGCATCTGGATTAGAAATAATGAGTCGTAGATTGTTTATCGCCAAGTTGGTTTTGTCTTGGGATAATTGTGCACTGGCTAACCAGTAACGGGCATTTGGAGAGTACTGATGATCTGGAAACTCCCGTAAAAAATCTTGAAAGCCCGTTTCGGCAGTCGCAAAGTTTCCAGCTGCCAGATTAGAAAATGCTTCCAGATACGATGATGCTGATGCGGCAATTTTGACCGCTTCCTGATTCGGAAGAACTTGGCTCTGAGACCCTGATACGATGATGATCGGAGACGTTGCTCCTGCTTGTTGTGGTGATTCAATATTATCTTGAATTTGTTCTGAGACTAAATTTTCTGCAGTTAATTGTTGTTGTAATTGATTGATTTTCTGCTGTAACTGCTGCAGTTGTGTCGCTTGCTCTTGCTGCTGCTGTTTTATTTCGTGGAGCTGCTGTTTTAATGCTCCCGATGGAGCAATGCCTGTTGTCGGGGCACAAGAACTGAATAGCAGAACAAATCCCAAAATTGGGATAAGTTTGATTATCGGAGTTGGGTGGGGGACTCTCATCAGTTTAACAGAACTCCACAGCTGATTTACGCAATAAACAATAAAAACTAATCTGTAAAAATTATAGTTTTCTTAACAGGTTGTCAAGCTGGAAAGATGAGAATACTCCAAAAAAGCAGCTAAAAGCTCATTTTCTTTGGGATGTTTTTCTAGTTAGGAGATTCAGGTGCCGTCCCGATGTCAAAATAATTCCCCAGTCGTTGGTGTTTTTTTTCAAGAAACTTTTTAGTTCTAGAATTTTTTCTGCAGGTAAATCTTGGTATCTGGGTAATTTATTGGTAAAAAAATCAGCCTCATCGGTAAACAGAAAATCGACTTCAAAATGATGTGTTGAACTCAAATTCCAGCCACTCAAGTTTTTTATTGCTAAAATTGCAGCTTTTTTGACCTCACTTTCGTCACCACTGCCAGCACCAAAACGCTTTTTAATTTCCAGAAAAGAACCGCCATCTCCTGGTTCAACGACAACAATCTTGCCGCCATCTTTCAGCAGGTTTCCTGAATGTCGAAGATTGTCGATCATTTTGTCTTGGGGGATATGGTGGAGTGACAGGGTGTAGATCACCATGTCGAAAGATTGTTCCGGCAGTTTGGCAAATCCATCGGGAGTGTAGAGAAATTCAACATTTGCAGCGTTGATATTTTTTGCGGCTTGTTCGAGAACCTCCTCACCCAGATCCGTTGCAACAATTTTAGCTGCATAGTTTGCCATATCGCCGGTCATCCGCCCATTCCCGCAGCCAATTTCCAGAATTGTTGCTCCGGCGAGTGGGGCATGAGAGTTGATCGCCTGGATATATTTGTTGTCAGGGTCGAGAATCATGGCGTCAAAATCCGGGGATTCCGATCGGGCCAGGAAGATCAGGGATGCCACATCCTGAAAGGCCGATTGTTAGCAAAAGAATGAACAGGAAGGTTGTAGCCTGTTTTACTTTGATCAAATGTCTGAAATGGGCAAATAAAGTTTCGGCAGTCATCAGTCGTTACTCCGGTTGACGACCACTTTGACGATGATCTCTTTTTCTTCTGGCCGACTTTCGGCAATCAGCAGGGTCAACGCGACCAGGGCATTATCCGCCAGCCGTTTGCTCACTCTCTTCATGGTTCCCTCACCAAGCTTTTTCCGCCGCAAATTCTTTAATCTGCATTGGCCTGGTTTTGATGCGAGCCGCAGTAAAGGTGACTTCTTCGCGGATTTGTGTATGGAGATCC
>JAGLDI010000090.1 GCA_023145655.1 Desulfuromusa sp.
GGCCCCCAGGAAATAAGCAAAGTGAACCAGAAACCCTGATCATCAACCGGCTTTGCCTCTATAATGATCCCCTTTTCCTTTAAATCAGGAATAAGTTGCTCATCCATAGGGGCATAAGTCTGAAACTTCGTCCCATCAGAATAGACACCGGTGACCTTATTCCCCTGAAAGGTGATACTGGTAATTTGACCACCATCAACCGCACTGAGAAATTCAGTATAATTGACCTGTTTCTGTTCAGTGTTCTTCTGTGTCATCATATTGAAAAGCATGATCATCAACAAAGAGATGACCAGCCACAGTGCTAAATTCTTTTGAAATTGGCTCACAAGACCCCCTATGGGTTATGGTTTTTAGATTTCATTCAAAAACTGACAATACTGCTCAAAACTAGCTGAAAAAACTACCATAGAAGGGCCCGAGGCGACAAGCCTTTTGTCCTATTTTTTACTCTTTAAAGGAGTTCTATGCGCAAAGACATCCCCTTGTCATGCCCGGCAACCGCATGGCATGATCGACGCATACCTGCAATCCATAATATTTCCTCGCCACTCACCAATAGAGCCGTTTTCAAACGAGTTTCAGATTCAACCAGGTTGTCGGAAAAGTATTGTTTTAATCGCTTATGCCCATCCATCCCCAGAGGCTCAAACCGATCCCCCACTTTCCAGCTGCGCACGCGCAATGGTAACGCCAAACCGGCAAGTGAATACTCGGTTGTGTGGGATGATTCCCCTTCCAGCTCACTTTGAATGGAGGTGCGGATAATCCGGCCATCGGGCAACTCAAGCTCGCCTGGAATGGGTAAAAACAGATTAAAAGACTTTGGCAATTCGGGGGCCTCATCCCTAATCCAGAGAGTCTGGTAACGTCGGGCAACCCAACACCCCGGAAGATCCAGTTGAACTTGACTCCGTTGACCCATCAGCAGATTCTCAATAGCACGCAGATGAACAGCTTCGATTCTCTGCAGATCACCCCGGATCTGGCGCACTGCTTCGCGGAGTATCCGGATACGAAGTGCCGGATGAATTTTCAACAGCGCAATCCGGTTCAAACGAAAACCATCATTTCTTGATATCACCAGATCCTCAAACTGTTGGTCAATCTGTTCCTGCCAATAACTCTCTTCAAGCTGAAATTGTTGTGTCAAAGCAACAATCCGCGCGGGAAATTGAGGGTTAATATTCAGCAATTGAGGAATAGTTTGGGTTCGCAGGCGGTTGCGCAAAAAAACGGGGTCACAATTACTTTCATCTTCAACCCAATTGAGCTGGTACTGCCGGGCATAGTCAAGAATCTGTTTACGACTGCAATTCAACAATGGTCGCCACCAGATATCCTGATGAACCTGCATAGCCGCCAGGCCACTCTGACCACTGCCACGCAGCAGCCTCAGCATAAAAGTTTCTACCTGATCATCCCGATGATGAGCAAGCACAATCTGTTCCGCATTTACCTGTTCGGCAATCCGCTGCAAAAACTCCCGTCGCGCCTGTCTCCCGGCCATTTCCAGGCTTATCTTGTTCTGTTCAGCCAACATCGGCACGTCACAACATTCGGCACAACAGGAGAGATCCCATTGGAGACAAAGCTCTTGAACGAACTTAGCATCGGCAGAACTTTCTGAACGAATTTGATGGTCCAGGTGGGCAACCTGAAGGGAAAGATCCAGCGGTTCTGCGAGCGACCACAAGAGATGCAGCAACACAACCGAATCCACACCACCGGAAACCGCGACCAACAATCGGCTGGTTCCGGAAGGGATCGTGTCGGCAATCGACTGTTTTAAATAGGATGATTTCATGTGCCCAGAAGTCCTGTTAAATTTACGCTGTAGATTGAAGTAGATATTGAACTATAAACGAAAAAAGCCCTCCCCGATAGCGGGAAAGGCTTAAAATGGTGGCGGTGCAGAGATTCGAACTCCGGACACTGCGGATATGAGCCGCATGCTCTAACCAACTGAGCTACACCGCCGAGATATTTGAACCTCCAGAGGAGGAATTCGGCTTTGGTTGCGGGAGAAGGATTTGAACCTCCGACCTTCGGGTTATGAGCCCGACGAGCTACCAGACTGCTCCATCCCGCGACATGAGCACTGGAAAATAGACTTCCAATGTAGAAATGTCAAGCGAAAAAACCACTCAAAAGCGGCTTTAGCCTAAGACTACTGACGAGAAATAAATCCTTTAATCTTCTCTTTATCCTCAAGAATTTTCTGCGCCAACTGAGCAGCAGAAGAATCTCCATATGGGCCAATCCGGACCCGATACCAAAGTCCTTTCTTGCCGAGATCAGCTTCAGCCACAAATGTCGGATAGCCTTTTGCCAACATTTTCTGTTTCAAAGCAATAGCATCCCCAACCGAGCCAAAAGAACCTATCTGGACAGCATGAATCCCACCAGAAACAACCTCTGGCATCTTTGCTTCTGCTGATTCAGTAACAACTTTAACAGGCCTCTTCTCGGCTGCGGTTTTCACAACAGCAGAATCATCCTGGATCGTCTTTTTCACAATCGGTTGATCTGGTAAATCTATCGGAGGAGTGACCCTCTTGGTTGTTTCCTGGCTTTCAACCGGAGCGAGATTAATGCCACTTCCAAGGGGAGCGGTTTCTTTTGCCAGATCAGTATAAAAACTCAATTTCGGTTCTGCAACCACCGGTTCAGTGGCCTGAGCAGCAGTATGTTGTGACATATCGATTGTGGGGATTGACAGACTGCCAGGTGGAGGGGTCTGTGCAACCAGAATTTTTTCCGTCTGTTGAATCTTTTGTGCCATATCTCGCTCGCCCCCCCGGCGCCCGACAATTACCCCAAGGGTGAAACTGGCAAGTGAAACCACCAGAACCAAGACCAACAAAATAACCGCCTGACGCTTTTCCATCCGCCGCTGCGTCCTTGTCTTTGACGTGCCGTTCATTTTATCCCCTTTTGTCTACATCTGTTCCGGAGCTGAGAGACCAAGCAACTGCAAAGCGTTTGCCAACACAGTTCTCACCGCATTTACCAGCGCCAGTCGAGCCCGACTGGTTGCCGGGTCATCAACCAATACTCGATATCGATTATAATAACTATGAAACTGTGCTGCCAGATCCTGAAGGTAGAAAACAATCCGGTGCGGTTCATAGCTGAGGGCAGCACCAGCAACTGTCTCAGGAAAACGGGCCAACTGTTTTACCAACGCCAGTTCTTCGACCAATTCCAGACGCTGATAATCAACCGATCCGGACAATTGTTCCAGCCCTGACTCTGCAGCATTACGATTGATACTGCAAATACGCGCATGGGCATATTGAACATAGTATACAGGATTATCACTACTCTGTTGCTTGGCCAGTTCCAGATCAAAATCAAGCGGACTATCACAACGGCGCATCAGAAAAAAGAAGCGGCAGGCATCACGGCCAACTTCATCAATAACTTCCTTTAAGGTGACAAAGTTACCAGATCGTTTTCCCATGATGTACGGTTTACCATCACGCAGTAAATTCACCATCTGGATCAGCAGAACCTCAAGATCTTCAGGGGAATGTCCCAAACCGGCAAGCATTGCCTTCATCCGCGGGATATAACCATGGTGATCGGCCCCCCAAACATCAATAACCCGATTAAAACCCCGGTCAAACTTTTCCATATGATAAGCAACATCTGAAGCAAAATAAGTATAACTGCCATCAGATTTAATTAAAACCCGGTCCTTGTCATCACCATATTCGGTGGTGCGCAACCAGAGTGCATCATCCATCTCAAAGGAGAGCCCCTTTTCCTTTAACTTGGACAATTCTTTCTTGACCATCCCCTGATCATAGAGATTTTTTTCACTGTACCAACTATCGAAGTGGATACCAAAAGCCTGCAAATCAACTTCTATCCACTTGAGAACTTCCGCGACCCCAAAGCGGGCACATAATTCAATTGCTTCCGCCTCAGCAACACCATTCAACCCACCCTGTTCGGTGCGATACTTAGTTGCCAGATCAATGACATAGGGGGCCTGATAGCCATCTTCTGGAAATTCAACTACCTCCCCCTGTAACTCTCTCAGACGTAACAGAATCGAGCGCCCGAGGGTCAGAACCTGATTTCCCGCATCGTTGATATAATATTCGCGCTGAACTTCAAAACCGGCCGCCTGCAACACTGCAGCGACAGTATCTCCAACCACAGCTCCGCGACCATGGCCAATGTGCAAAGGCCCCGTTGGGTTGGCGCTGACGAATTCAACCTGAATTTTTGTCCCAGCACCGATATTGCTGCAACCATATTTGTTGCCCTGTTCGGTAATCTGATCGAGAATTTCATACCAGCAGGTTGCAGCCAGGCGGAAATTGATAAATCCCGGGCCGGCAATCTCAATTTTATCACACAGAGGATTCCCCTGAAGCGCTGCGACCAGTATTTCTGCAATTTTTCGGGGTGCCTTGCGCTCAGGCTTTGCCAGAGTCAACGCCAGATTGGTAGAAAAATCACCATGCTCAGAATTCTTAGGAATTTCTAGCTGAATTTCATCCAGAGACACCTCAGAATTCAGGGTCTTATCCGCATAGCATTGTTGCAAAGATACCTTGATTGCCAGCCGTAATTGATCTTTCATCCGGTTTTTTTCACTTTCTTTCTATGTCCTCATCGGGAAGATAATAGATCAACTCACCCTCACGGACCATGCCAAGTTTCGTTCGAGCCAGGTGTTCCCAATAGCTCTTATCTTTCTGTAACCGCTCAATTTCATACCGAAGCTGCTCTTGCTGTTGCCGTAGCTCCGCAAGTTCCAATTGTAACTCATGTTTCTGCTTTTCTGCCTGAAAAATCCGCAACACTCCGCGACTGCCAAAAATAGCATAAGCAAACATCAGAAAAATAACCATAAGTAAACAGATGGTAAATAAATTGTTTTTGCCAGGAGAACCCGGCTTACGTGTAGAAACCAAACCACACCTCAAAAATTAACAACAAAGGGGTACCCCAAAGATCCAGATCAAAACCCCCCCAGACTGCTACTGCCAACGCCTCCGACAGAACCAATTCCGCGCATGGTGAATGTCAGCATGACAGAACGATCGCGATTATCATCGCGATCTTGATCACGATAGGTGAGCTTTGCCCCCCAACATTGGTGGCGATACTCAACACCTATCACCTGCTCCAGCTGTTTATCAGTAACAAGGTCATAACGCTGCTGATAATCAAAATAGAACGGTTTAAGAAAAGCTGCACTCAATGTTGCTTCAATATAATCAATATCACTCTCAAGTTCATAACTATACAAAACTTTAACCGAATTGCCTTGTTGGTTGCTAACTTTTCCTGCAACCGTTACCTCGGTCCAATCACCAGAACTGACATCCAGACTTGTATCGGACAGCAAAGAGAGCCACTCCGTCGGCAGTAACGCCGATTGCAACCGCAGATCTTGAAACCGCTGCCTGCCACGAAATTCATTGGTCAGATCATAGGCTTGTGAAAGCCTGAAATATACCAACTCACGATAGCTCGGCCCCCCATTGGCATGATCAACACGTGCCGTTAGACGTTGTGTCAGAGCATATGAAAATAAATTTGCGTTATCAATACGATCAAATTGATCAAAATGGGGAAGTTCACTTTGATCAATCTCAGGGATATAAGTGTACACCAGTTCCGGCTCTATGGAGTGACGCAACCTGGCAACCGAGTCAGACGGTTGGTGAAAAACCTTCTGCATCTGCGTCGTCGCTCTGGTGGTAAACGCTGCAACACCTTGTTGTTCAGAATCGTAACCATTATTTATCCCCCAGTAATAACGCTGACGATAAGTGACTTCTGGGGCCAGGTTGACAACATCCCACAACTGAAAACTTGCCGACAGAGTGGGTCGGACAATTGCCCGATTCCCCTTAAGCCCGTCCTGACTCCAAAAATTGGTATATTCAGAATTCAGGGCATAATAGAAATCAGAGTCCATGATTCTCTGCCGGGACGCATCAAAATTAATACTTGGCAATTTCTGCAAGGTTGTATTGTCATCAGATTCCAGATCTTTGATATATTCCATTCGTCCGATAAGACTATATTTCTCCCAGTTCTTACTCAGAGAAAAGATCGACTTCACTTCAGTTCGATTATACTCTCCGGCCATGTCACCAAAGTCTTTGAAATACTCATCATCATTAACATACATCCCATCAGCAACCATTCTGATGCCTCCAGGGAGGAAACCATCATGCTCCCATTCCAGAGCATAACGTTTTTCATCGATAGTTTCCCCGTCAATTTTATCGACATCCAGGAGATAGGCATGGGCTTCACCAGCATTCCCCTGACCAAAGACATATCGATATTCCAAGCCCTTACCAAGACCCATCTCTGACAGGTAATCAAAGTAGAGAGTCGCATCCTGGTTCACCCCAAGAACCTGATAATAAGCACCACTATATTGATAGCCACGCCTGTCAGAGTAACCGACCTTAGGCATCAATAATCCAGATTTACGCTTATTTGTTGCCGGGTAAATCATATAAGGGAGATAAAAAGACGGAATATCATTAATGTAAAAAACTGTATTCCGGGCACGGGCATAACCATCAATAGTCACATCAAGCCGACTGGCACCAAATTTCCACGCTGGAATCTCTCCATTGCAAGTGGTGAAAGTTCCCCTGGTGATGCGGTAATCCAGTTTTCCCAGTCGTTCAATCGTTTCACCACGAACATATAGATTCGGATCACGCAGGTAAAAACGACCATTATTTATAATCCCAGTCCCATCTTGGGTATTAAACCGGACCCTGCTGCCAAAAAGTTCTTGATCTGGTGAAATCAGTTCAACATCCCCCTCGGCATCAAACTCACCACTTATTTCATTCCACTTAAGGCTCTGGCTGCTGACCTCCAGATCCCCCTGAACCATTTTTACATCCCCACTCGCCTGGTAAAGTCCGATCTCTTTCTGGTAACTCAGCTGATCAGCCTCAAGCTGAATCGGCAATTGAGAGTCACCAGTTCCTTTCCAATCCGCAGCTGTTGCCAGATATGGACCGGTAAGAAGAGCCAGAAGGAGACAAAAACGCAGCATGGGAGTCAGATATCCGTAAAATAGGACAATAAATTAAAAGTAACCAGCATTACCGGGAGCAAACTTAATTCTCTGCAGCAATCAACAAAAAAGCTGATTTCATAAGAATATTAACTGGTAATATCCAACAAAGTAACATCTGGAAGCAAGAATTCTCGAACAACCGCAACAAGAAACAGGGATCCCGCCACCAGGACAGTATCTTCCGCAGAGCGATTTTCCAGGGCTGCCTGAATCGCCATAAGCGGATCGGAATACTCATCGACGACAATACCTGATTCGCGAATTCTTTGCGCCATTTTTTCCAGCGGAACAACATCGTCAACCGGAGGCCGGGTCACATAAGCACGGCTCACAAAAGGGAGCAACTCAGACAATAGCTCATCTGACTGTTTATCAGCCTTACAGCCAACAACCAAGTGTAAATCATCCAACTGCCGTTGCTGCAGATAGTTAGACAGCTCCTTCGCCCCAGCAGGGTTATGTGCGCCATCGAGAAGAATCCGATCCGGCAACCATTCCAGCCGACCCGGCCAATATACCTTTTCCAGCCCTTTTCGAATCTCGTCAGAAGTGATTTCTACCCCTTGTCGAGCAAGAAAACTTGCGGCGGCGGCGGCCAAAGCCAGATTCTGTTGTTGATGTCTTCCCGACAGGCGGTTTTTTACCTTATCCAGAAATAGATCAGGGCCCGAGACCGTAAAGGTATCTAGTCCAACGGAGCAATGATAATCATCCCCGAACTGTAACAATGGAATCTTCAACTGCGCTGCTCGCTGCCGCAGAGTCAGGGCAACGGTGTCATTTTGAGCCGCACTGATTGCTGCCACTCCCGGTTTGAATATCCCGGCCTTCTCGGCGGCAATCTTAGGCAACTCCAAACCTAAGTGAGCAGTGTGATCCAGAGCAATCGGCGTGATCAGGCAAAGATCCGGAACGACAACATTGGTCGCATCCAGACGACCACCAAGTCCTGTTTCGAGAATCGCCCACTGGACCCCACGACGCTGAAAACAGAGGAGTGCCATCGCTGTGGTCATTTCAAAAAAAGTGACCCGCAATGCTTCGGCATGGGGGCGGAGCTCGTCAATCAACTCAACCGCCTCAGCTTCACTGATTTGTTGAGTAGCGATTCTGATCCGTTCGGTAAAACTGTGTAAATGGGGGGACGTGTAGAGACCTGCCGGGATATTTGCGGCATGAAAGATATTCGCCAGTGCTGCGGCAGTCGAACCTTTCCCATTGGTTCCGGCAATATGAACGATCCGCAGAGACTCCTGCGGATTCCCAACCCGGGACAGGAGTTCGCGGATATTATCCAACCCAAGCTTGATCCCAAAAAATTGCAGGGAATAGAGATAAGCCAGGCTG
>JAGLDI010000091.1 GCA_023145655.1 Desulfuromusa sp.
TTTTCATAATCGACCCCGCCAAAAATTGGCTGCACTTTGAGTCCGGTATGTCGTCCCAGCAACTCGGCATCCTTACAGATCTGCACCACCAGTTCACGGGTCGGCGCCAGCACCAGAGCACGGGGGTTATTGCTGGTAACATTCTGGTTATCCAGCAAACGACAAAACAGAGCAAGTAGAAAAGCAGCTGTTTTCCCTGTGCCCGTCTGCGCTTGAGCGGCAACATCCTTTCCGGCCAAAGCTAAAGGAATCGATTGTTCCTGCACCGGGGTTAAAGTTTCAAAACCAGAATCAGAAACTCCCTGCTGAACACTCTCCGGCAGATTTAACTCACTAAACTTCATTATAATTCAACTCCCAGGGCATCAGCCACAGTATGGATATCCTTGTCGCCACGACCCGACAGGCAAACCAGTATAATTTTATCAGAGGAGAGGGTCGGCGCAAGTTTCATCACCTGGGCAATCGCATGGGCACTTTCGAGAGCCGGAATGATCCCCTCAATATGGGTCAGTTTTTGAAACGCCTCCAGAGCTTCGATATCGGTAATCGACACATAGTCAGCTCTTTCAATATCCCGCAAATGTGAATGTTCCGGACCAACTCCGGGGTAATCAAGACCGGCAGAAATAGAATGGGCATGTTGAATCTGACCATCATCATCCTGCAGTAGATAGGTTTTATTTCCATGCAGAACTCCCGGGGAACCGGCAGAAATTGAAGCTGCATGTTTGTCAGTTTCAACGCCGAGGCCAGCCGCTTCAACACCCAGAAGCTTAACCGACAGATCTTCAATAAAGGGATAAAACAATCCCATCGCGTTGGAGCCACCACCAATACAGGCAACTGCGACATCGGGTAAACGGCCTTCTGCCTCAAATAACTGTTGTTTTGCTTCTGTCCCGATAACCGACTGGAAATTTCGGACCAGCAATGGATAGGGATGGGGGCCGGCAACCGTCCCAATCACATAAAAGGTATCACGGACATGGGTGACCCAATGACGGAGAGCATCGTTCATCGCATCCTTCAAGGTCGCCGTCCCGCTCGTCACTTCGGTCACTTTTGCCCCGAGCAGTTTCATCCGAAAGACATTGAGTGATTGACGACGGATATCTTCTTTCCCCATAAAAACTTCACATTCCAGCCCGAACAGAGCGGCAACGGTTGCCGTCGCAACACCATGTTGACCAGCACCCGTTTCAGCAATGATCTTCTTTTTCCCCATCCGGCGCGCCAGTAAAACCTGACCAACCGTATTGTTAACCTTATGCGCCCCGGTATGGTTCAAATCTTCCCGTTTGAGATAGATTTTTGCTCCGCCCAACTCTTTCGTCAGGCGTTCAGCAAAATAAAGGGGGCTGGGACGCCCGACATAATGCTTTAAATAATACTCAAATTCCCGCTGGAACTCCGGATCCTGACTTGCCACAGCATAAACCTCTTCCAGTTCCAGCAATGCCGGCATCAAAGTTTCTGCTACATAACGACCACCATACTCACCAAAATGGCCACGCTCATCAGGGTATTGATAGTTTTTCATCCTTGCCTCACCTGCTGAATAAATTTGTGAATTTTATCATGATCTTTGTGCCCGGGAGACTCCTCAACGCCACTGGAAACATCGACAGCATAAGGGTTGACCATCCGGATTGCCTCAGCAACGTTATCCGGATTCAACCCGCCAGCCAGGATCAGCGGCAGTTTCCCGGCCAGGCTTCTGGCCAGCTGCCAGTCAAAAGTTTCACCCGTGCCACCATACTGCTGATCATTCCAGGCATCCAGTAGCAATGCCGAAACCCGGTATCTTTCAATGCCAGCCAAAGAACCAGCATCCTTAACCCGAACAGCCTTGATAACCGAGGCGGAAGAAAAACGACTCTCTTCCGGTGATTCATCCCCATGCAGCTGAATGACATTGATCCCGGTCATCTGCATCGTCCGCTCAATAACGTCAATGCCTGCATTTACAAACAAACCCACTGTTGTCACAAAGGGGGGCAGCACCGAAATAATCTGCTGAACAGTTTCAGGAAGAACATAACGGGGACTTTTTTCATAAAAAACAAATCCCAGGGCATCAGCACCTGCTTCGGCAGCGAAAAGAGCATCCTCGAGGTTGGTGATACCGCATATTTTTATTTTTGTCGTCATTGAATCAGTAACTATCCAAAAAGGCTGACCGAAAATACAATTAGAAACCAAGGTCGCCCAGCTCAAACATTTGACGCCCTTATCTCACAACAAAAGTGAGTAGCAACTGAAAGTCTTGGACTAAAGCCCATAGTTTTTAACTTATTGTTTCAGATTTTGACTTTTCGCCCATTAGAGAAGCCTGCTTCTCGTTAGGGCGCGACCGAAAATATCAATTCGGGACGCTAACACTTTCTTCATGCCTCTACCAGCCTGATAGAGTTGCAACACAGTCGAGAACTAATTCAACAAACCTATCGTTAAATTATCGCAGGTCATTTTGCGACAGGAATAAAAAGAGTTTCTTTTGCTTCGTTTTCTTTGCGATCAAAGAAAATGAAGGGGGTTGTCGGTCCGCGAACCGACTGTCTTGACTATAGTTTTGTTCAACTAAAAGCCCCTCCCAACAACCCAAAAAGTTTCCCTTCAATATTACTTTCCCGCATCAGACTTTCACCAATCAGAAACGCCCCGGCGCCCGCCCGTTGCAACCGTTCAATATCAGCACGACTATGAATACCACTCTCGGCAACCGCTAATTGACTCTCTGGGATTTTCCCAGCGAGTTGTTCGGTTACATTCAGATCAGTCACAAAAGTTTGCAGATTTCTGTTATTGATACCGATCAGATCGACCGGCAGCAGCAGCGCCCGCTCCAACTCTGCACCATCATGCACTTCCAATAAAGTATCAAGTTGCAGCTCAGTTGCCAATTCTGCCAGTTCCAGCAGCTGCCCATCTTCGAGAGCTGCCGCAATCAGAAGAATGGCATCGGCACCAGCAACCCGTGCCTGGAAAACCTGATAGGGATCGATGATAAAATCTTTCCGCAACAGGGGCAAATCAACCTGCGCCCGAATCTGACCAAGATAATCGAGAGAACCGTAAAAATAGTGTTTATCGGTTAACACTGAAAGACAGCTTGCCCCACCCCGCTTATAGCTGCAGGCAATCGCCACTGGGTCAAAGTCTTCACGAATAATTCCCTTTGAGGGCGATCCCTTTTTTACCTCAGCGATAATCGCAGTTCCAGCGACCGAAGCTTGGCGCAAATGCTCTGCAAACCCCCGGGTACGATCAGAATCTGCCGCTATTTTTTTCAGTTCACTCAGCGGCTGCCGGATCTGATCTGCAGCAATTTCTACCTGCTTGGTTTGTAGTATTTGATCAAGAATCACTGGTTGGTTATCCGTACCAAGGCGTCGAGTGTTGATTTGGCGCGTCCAGAAGTAATCGCCTCACGGGCCTGCTCAATCCCGGCATCAATATCGATCACCAAACCGGCAGCAACCAGAGCGTAGGCGCTGTTCAACAGAACAATATCGAGTTTTGGACCGGGCTGACCGGAGAGAACAGTAGTAACAATCTCTGCATTTCGATCGGCATCACCCCCCTGAAGGTCTTCCAGACGGCAACGCTTGAGACCAAACTGCTCTGGTGTAATTGTCTGCAGTTCAATATTATTACCACTGATTGTCGCCACCAAAGTAGCACCGGTCAGGGTAATTTCATCCATCCCGTCTGCGCCATGGACAACGAAACCACGTCGGCACCCGAGACTGAGAAGCACCTGTGCCAACGGCTCAACCAGATCCTTACTGAACACTCCCAAGACCTGTCGATCGGCTCCAGCAGGGTTGGTCAGGGGGCCAAGAATATTGAAAATCGTCCGGATACCAATCTCCCGGCGCGGACCGATGGCATATTTCATCGCCCCATGCAGAGCAGGAGCGAACAAGAAACCGACACCGATTTTTTCTATTGATTCAGCAACCTGTTCGGGAGAAATATCAAGCTTCACTCCCAACTTTTCAAGGACATCAGCACTGCCACAGGAAGAGGAAATGCTTCGGTTACCATGCTTGGCAACTTTTGCCCCGCAGGCAGCGACAACAAGTGCAACCGTCGTGGAGACATTGAAACTCTTGGTTCCGCTACCACCAGTACCACAGGTATCAATAATGGTTTCGCGATCAACGTTGATCTCGTCACGGTCGATATCAACGACATCACCCACGCGGATCGGGGTTGCTCGTGAGCGCATCACCCGTGCTGCACCGATAATTTCGGGAATCGTCTCCCCTTTCATCCGCAGCGCGGTAATAAAAGCACCAATCTGAGCCGAGGTTGCCTCACCACCCATAACCTGGTTCATCGCATCGATCATTTCGAGTTCGTTCAAATCTTGCCGATCAACCAGTTTGGCAATTGCTTCTTTAATCATCAAGAAACTCCAACTTCATAATAAACCAACGTAGCCACCAAGACACCAAGAACGCCAAGTTAAAACCATCATTCAAGATCAGTTTCCTATCAAAATAACCTTAAGTTTCTCTTGGTGTCTTGGTGGCAATTTTTTGTTTTGATCTTTCCCGGTATTGAATCGTTAACTTTCAGCCAGAAAATTATTCAGTAAAGTCATCCCCTCAGTCGTCAGAATCGACTCAGGATGAAACTGCACCCCCCAGACCGGCAGCTCCTGATGTTGCAAACCCATGATTTCACCCTCTTCGGTCCAGGCAGTAATTTTCAAACTAGGGGGAAAACTCTCCCTTTCTGCAAGTAGAGAGTGATAACGGGTCGCCGTAAAGGGATCCGGCAAACCGTGGTAAAGAGCACTCCCATCATGACAAATCGGACTGGTTTTCCCATGCATCAAACGATCAGCCCGTACCACCTTACCACCAAATGCTTCGGTAATTGCCTGATGGCCAAGACAAATCCCGAGAAGTGGAATTTTAGTGGCAAAGTGTTGAATTGCAGCTACCGATATTCCTGCATCTTTCGGGGTGCGTGGACCGGGAGAAATAACCAGCTGTTTTGGGGCCAGCTGTTCAATATCTTCCAGAGTCAGTTTATCATTTCTGATCACCTTAACCTCTTCACCGAGTTCAAGAAAATACTGAACCAGATTGTAAGTAAAAGAATCGTAATTATCGATCATCAACAGCATAGCAGTCAGTATATCCTATACGAGTCCGCGGTTTGCCATTTCAATGGCACGTTTAACACCGCGAGCTTTATTTAAAGTTTCCTGATATTCCATCTCCGGGTCACTATCGGCGACAATCCCCGCCCCCGCCTGAAGGTAAAATCGGTCTTTTTCAATCTGCAGGGTGCGAATTGCAATCGCCAGATCCATATTGCCGCTGAAGGAAAAATAGCCGACCGCACCACCGTAGACTTCACGCCTGACCGGTTCCAGTTCATCAATGATCTCCATGGCACGGATTTTTGGTGATCCAGATAATGTTCCTGCCGGAAACGCCGCACGGAAAACATCAAAACAATCCAGCCCGGGGCGCAATTGCCCACGGACATTGGAGACAATATGCATCACATGGGAGTAACGTTCAACCACCATCAATTCACTCACCTCAACGGTACCACCAACCGCAACCCGACCGACATCATTACGGCCGAGATCGACCAGCATAATGTGTTCAGCACGCTCTTTGGGGTCGGCAAGCAGTTGCTGTTCTAAAGCCAGGTCTTCAGCAGGGGTCTTGCCACGGGGAAGCGTTCCAGCAATCGGTCGAACATCAACCTGATTCCCCTCCTTACGGACCAGAACCTCCGGGGAAGCACCAACAATAATTGATTCGCCAAAGCGGAGAAAGAACATGTAGGGAGAGGGGTTGATGGTTCGTAACGCCCGGTAAATATTAAATGGATCACTCTGCAATGTTCCGGAGAACCGTTGAGAAATAACCACCTGAAAAATATCCCCGGCGCGAATATATTCTTTGCAACGTTCAACCGCCTGCTTAAAATCATCTTGAGTAAAATTCGTTTCCAACTCCTGACGACCATCACCACCCAGTTCCCCATCTTCACGTTGCAACGGCTGACGCAGCTGTTCCAACATCTGCTCTATCTGTTTCTGAGCATGTTGATAAGCAGCCACTGAATCCTCATTGTCCTGTAAATGGACATTATAGACCAGCTTGACCTTCTGTCGCATATTATCAAAGATCAACAGCCGTTCAGTGAACATGAAAGTGGCATCCCAACCATTAATCTGACCAGGGTTACTATCGGGAAGATCTTCAATAAAGCGAACCATATCGTAACCGAGATAGCCAACAGCACCACCGAAAAAACGGGGCAAACCCTCCACTTCGACCGGTTGATAAACTGCCATCAACTCACGTAACTTATGCAGCGGGTCCTCAACCTCACCCGAGTCCTCCAGTTTGCCGGCATAGAGAACTTCATAATAATGACCCCGGCAACGAAAAACTCTGGCCGGGCCACTGCCAAGAAAAGAGTAACGGGCCCATTGCTCACCACCCTCAATAGATTCAAGAAGAAAAGCGGACTGACCATCATCAATTTTACGAAAAGCGGAGACCGGGGTTTCCATATCCGCAAGAATTTCACGGTAAACGGGAATCAAATTGCCTTGCTGTGCTAAACGGTGGAACTCATTTGCAGAAGGGAGATACATAGGAAATATAAACCTTTGTAAAAAGGGAGTTTTCTAACACTACTAAACCAATTAAGTCAAGTAAACGTGCTTCCCAGATACACTCGTCAGATCCAGTAAATCAGCAGGAAATAAGTCAGGAGAACACCCTTCACAAAAAAGTTAAGGCCAGAGGGTCATAATAATAACACGATGCGCTCCTTTAAGCATATAAACAGCATTCAATATTTAGATCAATCGGCACTCATTCATCAAAGGTTGATTTGATTAATCAATCAACAAAAATAAGCTTTTACTGGCTAACACCATAGAAAACAACTAATTCAGCGAAATTAAACAACCAAAAACTGAACAAAATAGATTTTTTTTAAACACTGTTATATCCCAAAGCATTAGATTACTATTTTAGTTATTTAGCTATATTTTCAGTTAGTTACTGCGAAACATTAAAAACACCATCCCCCCCGTCAGCCCACCACACAAGGGGTAAAACAAAAAAGCATATTGACAACTATATAACAGCGTATTATTGTCCCCGCAGAATAGATGCTAGAGTAGATTAAAAGTTACTAAAATAAATGCGTGGTTTACAATTTCACCCGAAGGGCACGAAACATAATGCCAAGCAGAGAAAAAGACTCCTACAACATCAGGTCAGTTGAAAATGCTCTGCATCTATTGGAAGCTTTGGCAGATGAAGAAAACCAATGCAGCCTTGCCCAATTAAGTCAACGGCTGGACATGACCAAAGCGAGCCTGTTCAGACTTATGGCAACTTTTGAGAATCATGGTTATGTTGAACGTGGGCAGATGTCGGGAGAATATCAACTGGGCTTAGCTGCCTTCGAGGTGAGTCAAAAGCTCCTTTCAAAAATGACTCTACTGCGCAAAGCTAGACCAACAATGGCTCAGTTGGCACGACAGTGTAATGAAACCGTTTATCTGGTTGTCCAACGACATCATGAAGTGCTCTTTCTGGAGATGATGGACAATGATCAGAAAGTTAAGGTTGTCCCACTGACCAGTCAACGTTTTCCGTTACAGGACTGTGCGGCAGGGAAAATCTTTTT
>JAGLDI010000092.1 GCA_023145655.1 Desulfuromusa sp.
TTTCTGCCGGAAGGGATGAACTTCAATAATCTTCTGCGGGTTCAGATTGGCATTATATTGTTTTCTTCGGCCTACATTGCGGAGGTCGTCCGGGGTGGGTTGCAGGCAATTCCACCGGGACAAATAGAGGCCGCCAGTTCGTTGGGGCTGAAGCGTTGGAAAGTAACGTATCTGGTTGTTCTACCACAAGCCCTGCACCACGTTATCCCATCGCTCATTGGCCGCTGTGTTGCTCTGTTTAAAGATACCTCGCTTGTCATTATCGTTGGGTTGCTCGACTTTTTAGGAATGATCAAAGCTTCGGCTCAAGATCCAGAATGGCTGGGAAACGACACAGAGGCTTATGTTTTTTGTGCGCTGATATACTGGATTATCTGTTTTTCCATGAGTCAGTACGGTAAATCAATTGAACGCCGTAACCAATGGTGAGCCAATGAGTGATAATCCAATTATTGAAATAAGCAACCTGAATAAGTGGTTCGGGAATTTTCACGTTCTGAAAAACATTAACCTGACTGTCTATGAAAGGGAGATTATCGTTATCTGCGGCCCGTCAGGATCGGGAAAATCGACCCTCATCCGCTGCATTAACAGAATTGAAGAGCATCAAAAAGGGACAATTATTGTTGCAGGAACCGAGCTGACCGGAAAAATGAAAAACATCGCCAATATCCGCAAAAATGTTGGGATGGTCTTTCAGAGTTTCGATCTTTTTCCACATCTGACGATTCTTGAGAATCTCAAACTGGCTCCGGCATGGGTTCTCAAACAGCCAGAAAAAGAAATCGAAGAGGTTGCGATGGCCCTTCTGAAGCGGGTACAGATTGAAGATCAGGCCCATAAAATGCCGGGGCAGCTTTCGGGAGGACAACAACAGCGTGCTGCAATAGCGAGGGCACTTTGCATGAATCCTGAAATAATGTTGTTTGATGAGCCAACATCGGCACTCGATCCAGAAATGATTAAAGAAGTTCTTGATGTCATCAAAGAACTTGCCAATGACGGTATGACAATGATTTGTGTTACTCACGAAATGGGATTTGCCAAACAGGTGGCGAACCGGATTATCTTTATGGATGCTGGGGAAATTGTGGAGGAAAATCACCCTAATGAATTTTTCACCCACCCAAAATGGGACAGAACACAGAAATTTTTAAGCCAGATCATGTAGCTTCGATTTGTGGCCAGATCTAAGTAAATCTGGGGGGAATGGTCGCCTCTAGTTATAATGTGACTCTTGAAATCAACCTAATGGGGGCAAATATGGCAGAAGATAAAATTCCCTGGATGTGCCACATCTGTGACCACCGTTCAACCTTTGGCGAAGGGATTGTCTGTAGTGAATGCTATAAGCTCACCTGTAATGAACACATGACAACAGCCACAGTTCTGAACACTGACACAGGTTTATATGAGCTGAAGAAGATCTGCGTCGAATGTCAGTTCAGAAAAACATTGAATCAATGATTGTCAGCCCCCCTGCTCAGTACGGAGTGAATGATGTCAAATTCAAATAGCAGACTGGTTTACTCCGATGAAATTGGATCGACCTGCCCCAGATGTGGGAAGAAACTCCAGAATTGCAGCTGCAGCAACAAGGCTGCAAACAGTCCTAACAAGGATGGGATCGTTCGAATTCAGCGGGAAACTAAAGGGCGTAAAGGAAAAGGGGTGACTCTGATTACCGGGATTCCTCTCGTTGGTGATGAATTAAAAGCACTGGCTAAAACATTGAAACAAAAGTGTGGCACCGGTGGAACGATCAAGAATGGGGCGATTGAGATTCAGGGAGATCATCGTGATTTTTTATTAAGCTTGCTAGAAAATCAAGGTTGGAAAGTTAAGAAAGCCGGGGGTTGATCAAACAATTTTGACCGGCGCAAACCCACCTCCCACAGTTTTCAAGTTGGTCACCTGCCCCTGATACAACCTGGCACCAACGCCAAGTAAGTGGTCGCGATAAACAAACAGGCGTAGATCAACCTTGAACTTTTCACCCTCGGGAGAGGTCTCCACTGAAGGGGCAACCACCTTCTGCACCAGAGTTGTTTCGGGATCTAAATCGGCAAAGCGTTTTTTGGTGATCCCCTTCCCCATCAATACACCTCGACCACCAAACCTGGTAACCGGTTTAAAAATAAGTTTTTTACGCCGTGACCAGATATCGTCCCGGTTCTGTTCTGCCAGAAGAACGCTGGGGGGAACCATTGCCAACAATAATTGTTGTTCGGAAATGGATAAAGGCAGTGCTGCCAAAGTTTCGGCATCGGACCAAAGGACCATCCGCCGCTTATCTGCTAACAGACCATAAGCAAAAGGATTGGGGGAAAGACAAACCAGACCGGAAAGATAGGCTTCTTTCAGTTTCTTCATCGGAGCAGTTTCAAGGTAAAAATCACAGTGTCGATTGTAGATGAGATCAACTTTCTCACCGTTATAATAGACTCCATCATCCTCCACCTGAAGTTGTTCGACTATCACCGTATGAGCATCGATCCCATGCTGACACAACCAGTCACAACAACCAACCATCTCAGAGAGAAGGGGCTGGTTCTGCAAATCTTCATCAACGATAGCAACCCTTTCCAAGGGCCTCACTCCACCTGAAAAATCGTCCCATTCCTGCAGATAACTGTCCAATAAACGCTGCGGAAAACGATCCGACAGATAGTTTGCGGAAACTCTTCCCGCTAACTGTTCACTCAACCACGCAATATAACCACCACCAGCATTGGTATTCACCTCAATCAACCGTGGGCCATTGGCAGTTAAATGAAAATCATAGCCCATCATTAAGGCGGCATGACCGGGATCAAATTGTGCAACTGCGGGGAGATCAGGAAAAACTCGATCACGATAGTCGGCAGATTGGTTCAAACGGAATAATAAACGGACCAGACGTAACATCTGACGCAAATCATGATAGGGGAGATGGACCGTTAATTGACTGATGGGAAGAGTATTTTCAGTTGCCATCACGTGACCTTTTAAAAAGAATTAATACGACGGATAAATGATTTAAGTAAACCATAGCTACGCCGATTAAAATCGATTGTCAAACGGGGAAGATGTTTCAGATCTGGCTGATCCAGTTCTTCCGGCAACGGCGAACTTAGGCTTATTTTTCCACCAGGAACCAGTATTCCACTGAATTCATTGGTTAATATCCGGAGATGGTCGGAGTCGAGAACCTTATTCAAACGGATAATCATCTTATTTTTAACAAAGCGCATAGAATGATAGTTGCGATAGAAATCATCAATCATCTGTACCGCTTCCAGCGGATCGCGAGTCATAGAAAACAGACCAAAATCCTCACCGGAAATTAAGCCCCTCTTCAAAAGACTGTCCTTGAGGAACTCCAGCCAATCTTCCCAATAGCCGTCACCATCATCTATCATCACCAGTGGAATTGGCGGGTTTTTACCGGTCTGAATCAAGGTCATTATTTCCATCGTTTCGTCCAAAGTACCAAACCCACCGGGAAACATGACAACAGCAGCAGCTTCTTTAAGGAAAGCGACCTTACGATTGAAAAAATATTTATAGGTGATAGATTTTTCATCCTGATCCATCACCGGGTTGGTATCTTGTTCAAATGGGAGGCGGATATTGACCGCAAAAGAGTTTTCAACCCCGGCCCCCTCATTCCCGGCCCGCATAATCCCCGGGCCACCCCCGGTAATCACCATATAGTCCCGCTCAGCCAGCATCCGGGTAAATTTGACACATTTCTTATAAATCGGTTGATTGGGAGAGGTCCGGGCACTACCAAAAACTGTGACTTTTTTACGATGTCGATAGGGAGAAAAAACTTTATTGGTATAGCGCATCTCCTTCATCGTCGTACACATGAGTTTCTGATCTGCCAGATAATCATTTTCCTGACCGGATTTCAGCGCTCCAATAATCATTTCCCGGATCATTTCTGGATGATAGACGTGACATTTACCCATGATCACATCGATAAGCTCATCAATCTCACCATTACAACGATCAAAACTCAATGACATTTCGGGTTCCTTCCACTGGCTTGCTTGCAAAATCAGCCGTAAAAAAACGGCAGTACGATATAATATCACACTGCCGTAATAAAAGTGGCCAAAGAAGTCCGTAAGCCGGGTTCTGTTCCCCACTGCAGTTACCCGCAGCAGGGCAATGATCATTCATCTAGGACCGTCGTTGCCAACGGCCTCAAGCAGCCAGACCCGGGAACTTCGGGCGAACAGCCCTCAAACGTTCCCCTATTCGACCTTGCTCCGGATGGGGTTTACCGAGCTTC
>JAGLDI010000093.1 GCA_023145655.1 Desulfuromusa sp.
ATATCACCCGAAACATTCAATTCTGCAGCAACCGCATGGGCATCTTCATCACTTTGACGCATCCGGGTCAGATAGCCGCTGATCTCGCAATAGGGACGGTTGACTTTATCTTCACAGTCGGCAATTTCAGCCTTCCCCTTTTTCACCTGATTACCCATATCCTTAAGCCGATCAACAATTTTAGCGACCTGAAAATCTTTCAGGTGAACCTCCTGCAAAAGGTTGATCAGCTGATCGCGAACTCCGGCTTCTTGCTTCTCCAGAGTCTGCCGTTTTTTCTTGGTCAAATCTGCGGCTAAAGACTCCTGAAGTTCCGTCAACTGCTGCCCTACAGCAGTAAGCTTTTCATACAGTTCCAACAACCGTTGGCGCTGCTTCCCCTCAACTTCGCCCCCCTCTTCCTCATCATAATCACGGGTAATATTGGAAACCCGGATCTGCTCTCTTTCCAGCCGACTCAACAGCGCCGTCACCTCATGTGCTGCAATCGGGGTGCGCATCACCACTTCGGTCACCTGAGCTTCACCCTCTTCGATCCGTTTGGCAATTTCAACTTCACCTTCACGGGTCAGCAAGGCAACCTGCCCCATCTCACGCAGGTACATACGAACCGGATCACTGGTTCGCCCAAGGGTTCCCGCCTCTAACTCAACTTCCCGCTCATCACCTTCACTGTCATCATCCTTGGAATTGGAAGCCTTACTTTCGGATTCAACTATTTCAATATCCATCTCGCCAAACATACTCATGACATCTTCAAGTTGTTCTGAGGACACCATATTCGCTGGCAACATATCATTCACCTCGTCATAGGTAAGGAAACCCCTCTCCTTCCCCATGTCGATCAGTTGCTGAATTTCATCCGGATTAATTTTTTTAGCCATTATTGCACCGTTCTCCTCTGCCGCCTGAACATATTCAGACTCATATATATTTAAGTAAGTGTAACGACTACTTTAGATTTGTAAACTCTTTCAACGAATCTTTTATATCTTCTGTTTCTCCACCCTGTTCATATTGACGAATCTTGTCCATCGACTCCATCCGTTGCCGCTTGATCTGTTCTTGCTGTAACGCCCTCAGACAATCGTTGAAGATAGCATCCACATTCTCACAGAACTGCCCTTGGTCAAAGCTGGACAATTCGCTTAATAACAGCACCTTACCGGGGTCAAGCTGAGCAACCAATGCTTCCATATCAAAACCGCTGGCGGTTTCGTGTGCCAATAACACCTCAGCCATCGCCAAGGCATCCTGATGGTGAAGATTCTCCAGACCACCAGATTCTATTATCTTTTTTACCGAGACATGATTTTTCAATAAAAGACACAGGAGGTTTTTTTCTGGGGGACTCCAACCCGGTTTTGATTCAACTGTTTTCACCCGACCAGAATAAATACCCCCAATAGTTCCTGAAAAATCATCTTCCGGGGGAGGATATTCCTCCGGTATCGGTACTGATGTATAAGCTTTCTTTTTCTGCTGTCTCTCCCCTGAACCCTTTGCCCTCACCTCTTTCAGCTGCTCCAGGTCAATACCACTACGCTGCGCTAATTCTTTCAGATAAAGGTCCTGCTCCAGTTCACTGCTGAGTCCGGAAATCTGCTCAATAATCTTTTCTGCTGCCCGAACTTTCTGCTCAATCCCACTCCCCGCCTCAGTCAGAAGATCATCAATAAACAGATCCATCACCGAACGGGCTTTTTCAAGCCGGAGACGAAAAGCCTCAGCCCCCTCCCGCTGAATGAAAGAATCCGGATCATCACCACTGGGCAGCTCAATCACCACCGCCGGGAGGCCCTCTTCCTGCAGTACCGTCATCGCCTTAAAAGTTGCCTTTTTTCCTGCGCTATCCTGATCAAACAACAGCACCACCCGCTGAATGTAACGCTTGAGAATTCGTGCATGTTCTACAGTTAAAGCCGTTCCGCAGGTTGCAACAACCTGGGGAAATCCAGCGCGAAACAACGCCAACTGATCAAAGTAACCTTCAACTAATAAAACTTCCCCACTCTGTCGCATCGCCTGACGGGCTTGATAGAGCCCAAACAGAACCCGCCCTTTATGGTAAATCGGCGATTCCGGTGAATTAATATATTTCGGTTTACTATCATCAAGGACCCGGCCGGCAAAAGCGACAATCTGACCCGTCAGATCATAAACCGGAAAAATCAATCGGCCACGAAACAGGTCATAGTCACCACGCCCCTGCTTTCCCGGTCGAATCAACCCCAGAATCCGGGCATCAGCAGCGGCAATTCCCTCCTCTTCCAGATGTTTTTTCAACCCATCCCAAGAATCAAGGGCAAAACCAATTTGATATTCCCCAGCAGCCTTACGCCCGTAACCACGGGTTTTCATATAGTTTCTTGCTGCAGCACCAGCCGGGTGATCCATCAATAAATGATGAAAATAGTTTGCCGCGACATCATTGACCCGATAGAGCCGTTCCCGTTGTTGTTGTCGCAACTCTTCCTCAGGCGACAGAATTCGCTCTTGCAGATCAATCCCACTCCGTTCCGCCAAACGCCGGACAGCATCGGGAAACGTCAACCCTTCGGTCTGCATTAAAAAGGAAAAAACATCGCCACCAACTCCGCAACCAAAACAGTGGAAAAATTGCCGGGAAGAATTCACACTGAAGGAGGGGGATTTTTCCGAATGAAAAGGGCAAAGTCCCATATGATTAACCCCGGAGCGCTTCAAACTGACATATTGTGAAATCAATTCAACAATATCCGTCTGTTCACGAACTTCGTTAATCTTATCTTCTGAAATTTGTCCGGTCATTTCCCACTCAATTCAGCAATCGTAATATTTTCTCCACCCTGATCTGCTGGAGCAGCATAAAATGCCGCAATCCCCCGTTCTCCAGCTAAGTGCTCACGAACCGCCCGGCGTAAAACACCTTCTCCGGCACCATGGATAATTTCAACCTGTTGTAAATTGTGCAACAGGGCATCATCAATGAAGCGCTCCAGGTGGGCCAGTGCTTCATCAACCCGCTGGCCAACTAGCTTCAGCTGGGTACTGATCTGCCGCTCGACCACGGTACGGGAAACTTGTCCACTGTTATTGGTTGGCACAACAAAACGGCGTGGTTCAAACTGCTCCAATGCTTGCAATGGTTGGCGCATCCGCTTACCACCAACCAGCAGTTCGACATTCTCACCATGTACTTTCTCTACCTGTGCTTCAATTCCCAGAGCAAAAACCCGAATAATCTCTCCAACCTGCAATTTCTCAGGAACCATCCCGAGAGGTTTCAGTTTTGGCTTGAACGGGATCAATTTTTCACGGGCAACTGTAAGCTCCTGTCGATCAGCAATAGCCTGCTGCGGGGCTACCGACCCCGGTTGGCGCTTGCGGAGCTTCTTCATTCGGGCTTCGGTTGCGGTAATCAATTCCTCAGCCTGACGAGTTGCCCGGGCAAGAATGTCCTGCTTCTTCCTCTTGATCTGACTTAATTGCCGCTTCCGCAACTGTTGCGCAATATCAGCTTCAATCCTAGATTGTTTTGCCAACAACAATTCATGATCCAAATTCTGCTGCCGGATATTGAGTCGCGACAACAGGACACCGTGATCATGTTCTTCCGCACCGAGATATTGAATTGCCCGCTGGACAACCGGATCTGGCAACCCCAAGCGCTTAGCGGTTGTCAACGCGCTGCTGGCACCAGGGATTCCATAGCGTAACCGATACGTCGGCACCAAGGTTTCAGGATCAAACTCAACTGCGGCGTTTTCGATAGCGGCATGTCCATCGGCAAAATGTTTCAACTGCCCCAGATGGGTCGTCAGCAATATTTTAGCCCCCTGCTGACAAAGCTGGTCAAGAACCGCCTGAACCAGTGCAGCCCCCTCTGCCGGATCGGTTCCGGTGCCCGCTTCATCGAGCAACACCAGAGTCTCTGTATCAGCCTGCGCGAGAATTTCACGAAGCTTGAGCAGATGACCGGAAAAAGTCGACAGACTCGCCTCAATACTCTGTTCATCACCAATATCGACATACAGATGCTGATAGAGATGGAAGCGGCTATCGGGATCACAGGGGATATGCAACCCTGAGCGCACCATCAGTAACAGCAGTCCCAAGGTTTTCAGAGCAACCGATTTCCCCCCGGTATTCGGACCGCTGATCACCAGAGCCTGACAGCCCTCTTTAAGTAAAATGTCAACGGCAACTGCCGCAGAAAGGTCAAATCGACCCTCAACCTCCATCAGCAGCGGATGGCGCACCTGTTTCAGTTCGACAATTGATTCATCAACCAGTTCAGGACGGCAGCCCTGGTAGTTTCGCGACAATCGGGCTGCGGCAAAACGGAGATCTATCCGCCCCAGCAAAGTCTGGTTTTTATCCAGGACAGCGGTATCGCGCCGGACCAGACCTGCCAGTTGTAATAAAATTCGTCGTTCTTCACGCTGCTCTTCTCGAACTAACTGCTGCAGCCGATTATTTCCTTCCAGAATCTGAGAAGGCTCCAGGTAAAGAGTTTGTCCACTGGCTGATTCATCCTGGACAAAACCTTTTACCTGCCCCCGGCAGTCACTTTTTAACGGCACTACATAGCGATTGTTGCGGATGGTTATCAGCCGCTCCTGAAACAAGTTGGAAGAGTGTTCTCCGGTCAGGAGCTGATCCAGCTGTTGCTTGATCCGACTTCGGCTTTGCCGGATCTGATAACGCAAATCACCCAGTTCAAACGAAGCACTGTCGAGCAATTCACCCCGCGAACCGATAGAATCCTGCAAGCGCCGCTGCAATTCTGGCAATACGGTCATTTCTGCCGCTAGTTGGCATAGCAACAGCTTCTGCGGTGAAGACTTAAACCAAAGTCGACAATCTTCCATAACCCGTAATGACTGGGCTACCTTCAACAGATCTTCTACACCAATCAGGCTCCCCTCAGCCTGAACTGATTTCAGCAATGGAGAAAGATCCCAGCAGCCACCCAGCGAAGGAGACTGTCCATCGAGCAGCCATGAAACCGCTTCATCAACCTCCGCCAGGGCCTTTTCAATAACCACCTGATCTGACCAAGGGAGTAATCTCTCCGCCTGCAGATGTCCGGGCTCTGACTGAGTTTGACCTGCCAGCAGGGTTCTCAAACGCGGGTACTCAAGTCTTTGCAATGCCGCTTCGTTACAGATCATGTGTGATTTCAAATAACCAATTGGGTAATACCGCTCGACTACCGACCAATCAAGCCCCGGCTCCCGGTAAATATTGACTTCCCGAGGGTAGCAAAGGGGGGAGCCAGCTGTGATTTTTCAAGTTTCCCCCTGACCGTCTTCGGAGCAACCGAAGAGCTGAGAGCGAGAACGATCATCGAGAGAATAACCACCCCCTGAATAATTCCAAATATCGCCCCGGCCAACCGGTTGAACCCACCGAGAAAAACAAGCTTCACAAAACGGTTCAGGACAAAACCAATCACACCAAAAAGGACAACCACCAAAAGAAAAATGGAGAGAAAAGCCCCCCAGATACAGAGCTGCGCCGGCAGATTAAAAGTATCCTGTAAAAATTGTGCTAGTGGCAGATGGAAAGTAAAAGCAAAAACACCTCCCAGGAGCAGTCCGAGTAGCGAGCAGATCTCTTTTAACAAACCACGGAAAACCCCCTTCAACAGAAAAATACAGAGGATCACCACTATAGCGATGTCTATCAATCCCAAAGGGTACCCACCTATCCTGCCAGCAGTTCCCGGACCAGTTGATTTACCACTTTACCATCGGCACGCCCCTTGGTTCTGGCCATTACCTGTGGCATCACCTTACCCATATCCTGCATCGATGTTGCACCAAGCTCAGCGATGACCTTGCTGACAACATTCCTGACTTCCACTTCACTCAGCTGGGCAGGAAGGTACTCCTGCAAAACAGCCATTTCAGTTTCTTCCTTATCTGCCAGTTCCGGACGATCATTATCGCGGTACATCTGAGCCGCTTCGCGCCGCTGCTTCACTGCAGTCGCAATAACCCCGAGGATTCCGTTATCATCCAGATCCTGACGCAGTTCGATCTCTTTATTTTTAATGGCGCTGCGCAACTGCCGAATGGTTCCAAGACGATCGGCCTGCTTAGCTTTCATCGCCACTTTCATATCCTGCATAAGTTGATCTTTAAGACTCATAGGCTGCACCCGTAAGCTAGAGGACAAAATACAAAGAGGGTCCCAGAGAATTCCGGCACCCATATTTAGTTTTTCTGCCAATTCCCCCCGACCCCAACAACTTTATTTGATCTTGATAAATTTAAAAGAATTTTGCAGTTTATTTGTTTTCCCCCCACAAATCAAGATTTTCTTTGGCTTTCCAAAGTTTTTTCTCACCTTCCTGAGACAGCAGAGAAATTGACAGTTGAGAGATCAAGGTTAAGCTAAAGATATGCATAGAATCGCACTCTTCATAATCCTCAATCTTCTTTTATTTACAGGATCGCCAATCAGACTTGGCAATGCAACGGAAACAACCATCCGCCATCTGCACATTGCCTCATCCATCAATCCGGTGACTGCCTCATTCATAGCCGAACAGATTGGTGCCGCCAACCAGAACGCTGAACTGGCAATTCTGATCCAACTCGACACCCCGGGCGGGCTGGACACAGCTATGCGCGACATCATTCAAGCTGAATTAAATTCAGCAATTCCAGTGATTATCTATGTTGCACCTCAGGGTGCACGGGCTGCCTCAGCCGGGGTACTTATTACCCTGGCAGCTGATTTTGCCGTCATGGCTCCGGGGACCAATATCGGTGCTGCCCACCCCGTTGCAATCGGCGCAGGCAATCAGCCCGATAGCACCATGATGGAGAAAGTTGAAAATGATGCTGCGGCCTATGTCCGAAGTCTGGCACAAAAACGTGGTCGCAATCAGGACTGGGCGGAACAGGCAGTTCGAGAAAGCGTTTCCATCTCTGCTCAAGAAGCATTGGACCTATCGGTCATTGATCTGATAGCTGATGATACTGAAGATTTACTGCGGCAACTGGATGGCTATAAATATATTCGAGATGGTCAAACTCGAATTTTTTCCAGCACCGATATGACCTTGGAACCGGTTGAGATGAACTGGAGGCAGAAGATTCTCAATGCCCTCAGCAATCCAAATATCGCCTATCTGTTGATGATGCTTGGTATCGTCGGTATCTTCTTTGAAATTTCCCAACCGGGAGTTGTTTTCCCGGGAGCTATCGGTGCCATCGCCATTTTGCTGGCACTGTTTGCTTTTTCATCCCTGCCAGTCAATTACGTCGGCGTTCTGCTGATTATCCTTGCCGTTGTTCTATTTATCCTTGAAGTGAAGGTTATTTCTTACGGAATGCTCTCGGTTGGTGGAATTATTGCCATGGCGTTCGGCTCGTTGATGCTGATCGACAGCAGTGAACCCTACTTACAAATTTCCCGGGCAGTGATCGCTGCAACGGTAACGGTCAGTGCCGGATTTTTCCTCATTGCCACCGGGATGGTCATCCGCACTCAGCGCCGGCCTATCACATCCGGAACAGAAGGAATGGTTGGGGAGACCGGGGAAGCGATTGACGCAATCAATGGAAAAGGGATGGTTTTTGTCCATGGCGAATATTGGCAGGCATGTTCTGACCAACCAATAGTAGCAGGAGCAACTATCGAAATTATTCGGGTTATGGCCGGACTTAAACTGGAAGTCAAAGAAATCAACTTGGCAGAAGCAATCGAGCCAAAGGAGGACTAAAATATGTTTGGATTGGGATCTGGATTTTTCTTGATTATTGCACTCGCCTTCATCGTGATTATCATCGGATCTGCCATCCGCATTCTGCTTGAATATGAGCGCGGAGTGGTGTTTCGCCTCGGTCGATTTTCGGGAGTTAAGGGACCGGGTCTGAAATTTATCATTCCGGTTATTGACAGGTTGGTAAAAATCAATATGCGCACCATCGCGATGGATATCCCCCCGCAGGATATTATCACCCGTGACAATGTCTCTATCAAAGTCAATGCGGTGCTCTATTTTCGTGTCGTCCACCCCGATAAAGCTCTGATTGAGGTGGATAACTATCTTTATGCAACCAGTCAGCTGGCCCAGACCTCACTGCGCAGCGTGTTGGGGCAAGTGGAACTGGACGATCTCCTTTCACAGCGGGATAAAATCAATCACAACCTGCAGGAAATTCTCGACCGCCAGACCGATCCCTGGGGGGTGAAGGTCTCAAACATTGAAGTCAAACATGTTGACCTGCCGGCAGAGATGCAACGAGCCATGGCGCGACAGGCAGAAGCGGAACGGGAACGCCGCGCCAAAGTTATTCACGCACAGGGGGAATATCAAGCATCAGAAACCCTGGCAAAAGCTGCCCATCAGATTTCCGCTGAACCGGGAGCCCTGCAACTGCGTTTTCTGCAGACCATGACCGAAATTGCCACAGAAAAGAACTCAACAATCCTCTTCCCCATGCCACTTGACCTGCTTAAACCATTTTTAAAGGGGGAAGATAAATAAGAAAAAACCATTGATTTGGGTTAAACTTCTCTCTGCTCACTGTTTTGGTAGCAAAACAGGGGTCGGTCTGGCTCTCACCACACCAACGGCCCAGGTAACACAAAACTGTTTTTAGCGCTTTTTTCGAGTAGGGATAGCGGAAAGTTCTGAGAATTGAGACCACCAACAAATCACAATATGAAAGTTACTCGGGCGATTGTCCGTCGCCCCGGCAGGAGTATCGTATCCGGTTTATCCAGCTCCGGCAAAACCGTCCCGGCATATGAAAAAGTTCTGGAACAGCATCATCAATACGTTGCGGCTCTGGAAAAATGTGGATTGAGAGTGCAGATCCTAGAAGCTATCGAAGCGCACCCTGACTCAACCTTTGTCGAAGATGTTGCCGTTTTGACCCCCCACTGTGCAATCTTGACCGCACCGGGTGCGGTAACCCGCAGGGATGAAGTCGCCACAATCAGACCAATACTGGAGCAGCACTTCCCGCAAATTGAGACAATTGAGGAACCGGGAACCCTCGAAGGTGGTGACATTATGCAGATCGGTCACCATTGCTATATTGGGCTATCAAATCGAACCAACCGTTCGGGGGCGCAGCAACTTATTGATTTCCTGAAAAAGTACCGGATGACCGGCTCTACCGTTCCGGTCAAAAATTTTCTACACCTGAAAACCGGAGTGGTCTGGATCGGAGGGAGCATCCTGATCGCCGCCAATGGAGCTATCCCCCAAGGAGAATTTCAAAATTTTGAGACTATTTCCGTTCCTGCAGACGAACCGGGAGCTGCCAACTGCATTGCAATCAATGATAAAATCATGATGCCGGCAGGTTTTCCCCAAACCAGACAATTGCTGGACCAGGTTGGCTCTGAAATTATTGAGGTCGATATCTCCGAATTTGCAAAAATAGATGGTGGTCTAACCTGTCTCTCCCTGCGATTTTAGAAACTCTTTCAATTCTATGGGGCTCACCGATATCATAACCGCTGAGCCCCAGATTATTTTCACTTATTTTTCAGTTATTCCTATTTCGGAATTGTCCCCTGCACCCCTTCGATAAAGAAATTCATACTTAACAGTTCTTTATCCCCAAAGGTTTTTCCAGCGTCCAGAACAATTTCACCATCCTGCCCTTTAATCGGTCCGGTAAAGACCTGCATTTTGTGATCCATAATCGCCTGCTGTTTTTCAGCAACTATTTTTTGCACCTGCAGCGGAACTTTGTCGCTCAAAGGAGCCAATTTCACAAGTCCGGTCTCCATTCCCCACCAGATTTCTTCCGGTTTCCAGATTCCATTATGAACTTCTGTCGCAAAATGTTTGTAGAGAACACTCCAGTCCCAGATCGGTGCAGTCAAGAAAGCATTAGGGGCATACTGTCTCATATCAGAATCGTTACCGATGGCAAATGCACCTCTTGCTTCAGCGGCCTGTAACGTTGCCGGGGTATCCTGGTGCATCGAAAGAACATCGGCACCAACATCCAGCAGTGAATCGGCAGCCTCTCTTTCCAGGCCGGGATTGAACCAGGTCTGCGTCCAGATAACTTTTACCGTTGCCTCGGGATTAACCTCGCGAACACCCAAGGTGAACGCATTGATCCCCCGGATCACTTCCGGGATTGGATAGGCACCGACATAACCGATAATATTGGACTTGGTCATCGAACCGGCGATAATTCCGGAGAGATATTTACCCTGATAGTAACGACCAAAATAATTGCCCATATTTTCGGACATTTTGTACCCTGAGCAATGTTCAAAGGTGACCTCTTTGAAGCGTTTGGCAACCTCAAGAGTCGGATCCATAAAGCCAAAACTTGTGGTGAAGATCAGATTGTACCCCTTATTGGCAAGCCCCATAATCACCCGCGTTGCTTCAGCTCCATCAGGGACAGATTCGATAAAAGTAGTTTTTGTAACAAAAGGGAGCTTCTCCATCTCAATACGCCCCTGATCATGGGCATAAGTCCAACCACCATCACCAACCGGCCCCACGTAAACAAATGCAGCCTTAATATTTTTTGCCCAAATGGTCGAGGCAAAAGAGAGAACAAGAAACATTAAAGATAAGGACATAATTTTTTTCATAACGATCATTTCTCCCGATTACTTTGGGGTCAGATAAAGCAACAATATTCAAAAAAAAGATAACTTTATCACATTATTCGTAAGCTGACGGCACAGCACAGATCATCTTGAGATCTTCGGTTACAGAAGTATTTCGATACTGATGTTTCTCATTCGGAATAACCAAGGCAAACTCTCCCGCTTTGATGGGATGTTCCACCCCCGCTTCATCCACCAAAACCCCCTCTCCTTGCATCACATAATTCAGATGTTCTGAATCGTGGATATGATAGGGAGTGTGACCACCGGGGACAACTGTAAACACTCGAAAAGAAAAATTCGGAACACCGTCAGCCACCCCCAGCGGAACTTGCTTGGTGACACCAACGGCTCCAGCCATCTGCATCGGGGCAGCAGAGGTCTGTTCCAGCGAGGTAATTTTCATAAAATATCTCCATAAAGAATAAGCCTGTCCAATTGAATTTGCACAAGATAACAGACTCGGTAGGGAGCAACAAGAACCTTAAACCCTTTATCTTACTCGACCAAATTGCTATTATCCGATTTTCCATCTCAGCTTAATGAGATTGGATCATTTCAACTGCCATATCTAATAGTTATCGCCACTATAACCACCAGGAGGAAAATCGATGAATCCTGCCACGCTGATTCCCACGCCTGACGCCATTTCTGTTCCCTGGGGATGGTTCTATGTTCTACTGATGCTCACCTTCCTGCTCCACATTCTGGTGATGAACGCCATGCTTGGTGGTGGGATTATTGCCCTGATCAGTTCCTTGCGTGGCGGAGATCAAAACACCCTGTTGTGCAAAGAATTTGGCTACAAATGGCCCTATACTATTGCCTTTGCGGTCAATATGGGAGTTGCCCCGCTGCTGTTCATGCAGGTTCTTTACGGGCAGTTCATCTACAGTAGTTCGGTGCTGATGGCAGTCTGGTGGTTTTCCATCTTTGGCCTGCTGATTCTTGCCTATTACGGGGCCTATATCTACGACTTCAAATTTGAGACATTAGGCAGCTCGCGGATCTTTGTGTTGGGATTTTCGGTCCTCAGTCTGCTCTATATCGGCTTTTTGTTCAGCAACAACATGACCCTGATGATGCAACCGGAGAAATGGCAAGCATATTTCAACAATCCAGATGGGACCTTGCTCAATCTGAGCGACCCTTCCTTACTTCCACGTTACCTCCACTTTGTCGTCGGCTCTGTTGCCGTTGCCGGGCTGTTCCTGGCTCTGGTCGGACACTTCCATTTCACCAAAAGTTCAGTTGATCGAGAATCTCTAATTTCTAAAGGGATGAGTTACTTTACCTACGCTACCGTAGTCCAGATTTTTGTCGGCTGCTGGTTCCTTATGGCATTGCCAAAAAAAGTTATGATGATTTTCATGGGTGGTAGCGTTTTGGGAACAGGATTGCTGCTTGTTGGGATCGTCCTGGGTGTTGTAGTGATCTATTGCGGTTATAAAAAACAGGTGATCCTGACATCGGTTATCACGCTGGTGACACTCATCGCAATGATATTCATCCGCGATCTGGTACGAATAGCCTA
>JAGLDI010000094.1 GCA_023145655.1 Desulfuromusa sp.
TGATTCTCGGGGACGTCAATTTTCAGAGTTGGGTCAATCTGAGCAAACATGGACAGAGCAAAGCAAAGGAGCCCTTTTTTCTCATAATCAATAATCAAAGATTGCCGCCGGAAAATACCGTCACTATCGACAGCAGCATTGATATAGCCGAATCCGTGTGCCGCCTGTTGCAATGGTAAAAAATTGCAGAGAGGATCATTGGCCTGCGGCAGATGCAACCCTTCTGGAAGTACTGTTAACTGATCCTGAGATAGTTTACAAGAACCCCCTCCCTGCCCTTTTTGTGATGCGAACAGGGGAAGTACTGTTGGGCCGCTACGTAAAACATCTGCAAAAATAAGGTCATGATTTTCCAGCCCTGGAGGGAAACCATCCAATTTAATGTCGATCCCCAAGGTCTGCCGGTAAAATCTTTTTATCTCGATGGGGGAGGTTCTGTCTGGTTCCGAAAAAAAGATATCAAAACCCACTGCTGCAGGCTTCTGAGCAAGAATGTCCTGTAAAACCTGGGCAAGAACAATTCTGGGCCAAGGCCATTGACCAAGCATCTGCAGACTCTCCTCGTCTATTTCAACGACGACAGTGGAACTTGATGAGGGGGAAAAAGGTGCCGCTTTGTTGGCTGAGGTGAGATCAAAAAATAGGAAATCAAAAGAAGTAATGGCTCCACTGAAATAGATAATCAAGTGGAGCACCACCGTTATGGTGAAAGCAGAAAGTACTTTTGTCAAAGGTCTCATCTTAACGAATCAAAATTTCCACCCGGCGGTTACGCGGTTCAATGAAACCATCAGGTGTAGGAATGAGAGGATCATCTTCACCATAGGACTCAACCACAATATTTTTTACAGCCAGCTTTCTATCAAGCAACCATTCATATACCCAGCGGGCACGTCTGAGAGAGAGCTCAATATTGTACTTTTTTGGTCCTGTACTATCTGTATGTCCAATAATATTGACATCGCAGGGGATCCTGTTCTTGATGGCTATTTCAACGGTCGGAAAAAGTTTTTTTGACTGTGCCATCAACATCGTCGAGTCGGCTTCAAAATAAAGGAGGAAATGGACTGGAGCCAAGGGGGCCGAGCTGATCAGTTGTCCATATTTTTCCTGGAGTTCCCGTTGATCCATCACTTTGGCCGCCGCAGGTTTTGTGGTTATTGGGGATAGCTCAGTGAAGGTATTCGGCTCGTCAAGAACAAGCTCCCCTTTGGGGGTAGTAACAATAATGGCATTTGCAGCTTTGTCGGTATCAAGCAGGACAATTCTCGTTGTTGAACAGCCGACCAATGCAATTGAAAACAAGAAGAAAAGAACGGGTAGCAACTTTTTCATAGGATTCCCTACCTGACTTCGACCAAAAATTTTGTGCCACGGATTCCAATAGTTCCTTCGGGGATTGTAAAGGTAAAGTCTTCAGGAGAAAGAGTCCCTATTTTCCCTGATTCAAAAAGTGCAGTCCCTTTTTTAAGATCAAGATTGAACTTAAATTCGCTTTCAATGGGTTTAAAAACGAAATCTTCAACCCGGAGAAAGCTCCTCTCTCCAAGAGAAAGAATACTGCCATCGTGGAAAATCACTCCAATGTGGCCATCTCCTCCAGTTATCAGGATATCTCCCGCTCGAAGCCTGTCACCCTGCTCGACGGGAAGAGCTTCCCCTGCCCGTTTAACGGTAACAGTTCCCTGGACTTGTTTGACAATGGCAATACCATCACTGGCAAAGACAGATCCGCAAAATAAAAAGCATACAAATAACCCTGTTATTATCCATTGATACATTTTTATCTCTCCTATCTGTGTCAGCAAGTGTAGAATATAACAGAAGAATATTTTTTTTCACAACAAAAATTTATGGGTGTGCTAATGAAAGGGATTGAATCATAACTTAATCTGTACGGAGAGCCTTGCATATCCAATCCTCCACAACGTACACTCCCTTCAACTTTTACGATTATCAAAACCGTCAACCATTTAACAAGAAATACCATTATGACATTTTCGACCCTTGGGCTATCAGAAACCCTGCTCCGCACACTTGATGAAATCGGATACTCCACCCCCACCCCGATTCAGATCAAAGCGATCCCTGCAGTTCTTTCCGGCAGGGATATCATGGCTGCGGCGCAAACCGGAACCGGCAAAACCGCCAGTTTTGCCCTGCCGCTGCTGCAACGACTTGCCAACGGCAATAGTGTTAAATCAAACCATATCCGTGCCTTGATACTAACACCGACCCGTGAGCTGGCAGTGCAGGTTGCCGAGAGCATTGCCACCTATGGCAAACACCTCTCATTGAAGTCGAGTGTTGTCTACGGGGGAGTGAAGATCAATCCGCAGATGATGAAACTACGCAGTGGGATCGATGTGCTGGTGGCGACACCGGGACGCTTATTAGACCTTTTCAGTCGGAACGCGGTGAAGTTTTCGCAAGTAGAGATACTGGCGCTGGATGAGGCGGATCGGATGCTCGACATGGGTTTCAGCGACGAGATCGGCAAGATCCTCGCGTTACTACCGAAAAAACGCCAAAACCTACTCTTCTCGGCAACCTTTTCTGATGATATCCGCAAGCTCACCACCAGTCTTCTTAAAAATCCGGTAAAAATAGAGGTCAGTCCACGAAACTCTGCAGCGAGGAGTGTGAGACAGTGGGTTTGTGAGGTCGATAAGAGTAAAAAATCTGCCCTTCTCAGTCACCTGATACGCAATAGAAATTGGTCGCAAGTTTTAGTCTTCACCCGAACCAAAAACGGCGCTGACCAATTGATCAGGCATCTAAAGAGTGAGAATATCTCTGCAGTGGCAATCCATGGGGATAAGAGTCAGGGGCTGCGAACCCGTGCCCTTGCCGACTTTAAGGCGAACAAAACCCGTATTTTGGTCGCCACCGATATTGCCGCACGCGGCCTCGACATCAACGAACTGCCGCACGTGATTAATTTTGATCTACCCAAAGTCCCCGGAGATTACATTCACCGCATCGGGCGAACCGGTCGTGCCGGTTTGCAGGGAGAAGGAATTTCTCTGGTCAGTGCCGATGAGGTCAAGCTGCTTGCCGCGATTGAAACCCTGATTCGTCAGACCCTGGTGCGTGAGGTTGAGACCGGTTTTATCCCGAACCATAAAGTTCCGCTGACCCGTCAAACGCGGGTACGCCCGAAGAAACCGAAAAAGTCAAAACAGGGGCAGCCTCGAGGTGAAAACCGAAAAACCGCTAGTGAACAAAAACAAGATAGCAGTAAACCACGGAATGCCGGAAAATCAAAGAGAACAGCAGGAAGCAGAGAAAAACGAAGACGTTGATTCACCTGAACCCTTCTCCCTGAGGGAGAGAGGAATATTGTAAAACTTCATCACCATTGAACCGAGTCGCCATGTCGAACCAAAATACAACGAAGCCCGCCCCAATCTATTTGACCCCCGCCGGCGCTCAAAGATTGAGGACTGAGCTCAAAGAAATCTTGTACCAACTGCGACCCGAGATGGTTAAGACTGCAACCTGGGCTGCGAGCAACGGCGACCGAAGTGAAAATGCCGATTATCACTATGCCAAAAGAAAGCTCCGGCAATATGACGGACGCATCCGTTTCCTAACTCAACGTCTGCAGGATGCAACCATTGTTGACCCGGCTGAACAGCAGGAAATCGCCAACGGCAGAGTTCTTTTCGGCTGCACTGTCACGGTTGAAAACGAAGCGGGAGAAGAAAAGATTTTCAGCATTGTCGGCGTGGACGAATTAGACCTTGCGCGCGGTTACATAAGCTGGATATCCCCCATTGGGCGTGCCCTTCTGGGCGCATCAGAAGGTGATCTGGTCTCATTTACAACTCCCGGCGGACCAACAGAACTTGAAATTATCAAGGTTGAGTATAAGGCTCTTAACTAGTTTCCATCAGGAGTTTCTGGACAAAAACTAACTAACACAGGAAATCAATTGGACCATCTGCGCAAAAACAAACGACGGCCAAAAGGACTCACCATTCTACATGAGGACAAGGATATCCTTGTGGTGGAAAAGCCTGCCGGACTGTTGACCATCGGGACTGAGCGAAATAAATCGAGAACGGTTCACTATCTGCTCAATGATTATGTCC
>JAGLDI010000095.1 GCA_023145655.1 Desulfuromusa sp.
ATGTCCGCAAGGGCAATCCGAAATCACGAAACAGGGTCTATGTGGTTCATCGTTTGGATCAGGATACGTCCGGAATCCTCCTTTTTGCCAAAAGCGAACCGTCCAAGAAATTCTTGCAGGAGCATTGGGAGCAGACCGACAAGTACTATCTGGCTATCATCCAAGGCCGACTGACACCAAAAGAAGGAACGATCACCACCTATCTTGCTGAGAATGCCGCCCACAGGGTCTACTCAACTCCTGATACTGCCAAGGGGAAGCTTTCCCACACGTCCTACAAAGTGGTAAAAGAGACCAGAACTTTCAGCCTGGTGGAGATTCATCTTCTTACCGGTCGAAAACACCAGATCCGCGTGCATTTTGCGGAGAAAGGGCATCCCGTCACGGGGGACCGCAAATACGGAAGTGGAAAGATAGCTTCAAAACGGCTTGCTCTCCATGCCCTATCAATTTCCTTCACTCACCCCTTCAGCGGCAAACAACTGACCTTTGACACCGGGATTCCGGAGGATTTTGTCAGGCTGCTAGCAACATAATAACCCTGTCAGAAATCTGGAGAACATAATATGGAACTCGACCTGGACGCACTGAGCAACCTGATCAACAAGCGAATTGATGAAATTGAACAGAGCGTTGACGGAACCGGCTATCTGCCAAAAACAGTCATCGGTGTCGGCACTTTTTTGCTCGATAACCAAGGAGACATTGATTTGTTAACGGCAAAACAAAGAGTCACCTTTGACAGGTTTCTCAAACCATTATTGAAAAGTTAGAAGAATTTGTGGCGGAACTGCTTGAACAAATGAAACCGGATCAAAGATATCTCAGCCCTGTATGTTGTTTATTCCAATCATACATACCTATCGAGATTGAAACCGACCACAAACGTATCACCGACCCGGTTTTTTCTCTGCTAAAAAATAATTTTAGTGTATAGTGGGTTATTAATTTAATTTAAAGTTGTCAAGACCTAGTTATTTAAAGCTATTTGACTGCCCATAAAGAGATTCCATCCATGACAGATATGGCGCAATCACATTACCAGCTGGGAATGAACTACTTTCAAGGAAAGGGGGTAGAAAAATCCTTTTCTGAAGCAATGAAGTGGTTTCGACTGGCGGCCCAGCATCGACATCCAAGAGCAATATTTATGCTTGGCCGGATGTACGATAAGGGGACAGGAACAACTGAAAATCCGGCAGAGGCTGCAAAGTACTACCTGCAATCGGCCGAACTTGGATATGCACGTGCACAAAATGTGACTGGTCAGATCTATATCAAGGGTCGTGGTGTGCCGGCAGATTATGACCAAGCCCTCCATTGGTTCAGGAAAGCTGCCGATCAGAATCATTCCGATGCCCAATACAATCTCGGGCTGATGTATGCAAAAGGACACGGCGTCCCAAAGGACCTTATCGAGGCCAAACGTTGGTGGGGAATGGCAGCAGAACAAGGAAACCCCAAAGTTCAATTCACCCTTGGACATATGTATCTGGTCGGCAAAGGGGTAAAAAAGAATTATTCCAAAGCACGACAATGGTTACGTCAGGCAGCAGAGCAAGGGCTCCCCACAGCTCAATACCACCTGGGAATGATGTACTCCAGAGGAACCGGGGTTTTACAAAGCTATACAGAAGCACGGCAGTGGCTTCAAAAAGCTGCTGAGCAGAATTATCTTGATGCTATTTATCAGCTGGGTAAATTGCTGAGTTCCGGCAGTGAAGAAGTGCGTGATCCCACCTCCGCAGTCATTCTGCTGAAGCAGGCAGCAACCCGCGGCCACCAACGTTCCCAGGTCCTCCTCGGGCAACATTTTGTCAAAGGGATTGGGACTGCGCAAGACTACCAACTGGCCTATCATTGGTGGATGGAAGCAGCCAATGCAGGAAATGCCGATGCCCAATATAATTTGGGAATCATGTATCTTAACGGTAAAGGGGTCGAAAAGGATTCACTGGAAGGGAAAAAATGGTTAACCGACGCGGCAGATCAGGGGCACACCAAAGCTCAGTATTGTCTTGGTGTGATGTACTCAACCGGTAAAGGAGTTCCCCAGGATATGGACGAAGCCTTCCGCTGGAAAGAAGCAGCCGAGTTCTGGGAATCACTCTAAACGCTAAGTTGCAACAGCAAATAGTATTCTCAAATAAATAACTATTCCCCATTGCATAATTAATGCATTTATGCATAATAAACTTATGCCCACCCACCTTTTAACATCCCACCTCCAATCTTTAGCCGACGCAACAGCGCGGGTTATGATTATTGTTGACCAACAGGGGATTATCACCCTCCTCAGCAAACTCGCCCAGCAACAGCTTAATCTTTCAGCCGGAGATTCTCTCGAATCAGAACTCCCCGGATTCTGGTTTCAGGTCAGTAAAATTCTTGACGGCTTACAAGTCAGTTGCGAAGTTCCATTGCAGATTGGCGACCGGGAATACCTGGTCGGAGTGAATCCATACCTCGAAAACCAGCGTATTTGTGGTGCTGTCTGCATCCTGGTTGATGGCACCCAACTCGATACAATGACCCGACGACTACCATCATTCCAAACCCTCTCCCGGGAACTGGATACAATTATTGACTCATCATCCGATGGTCTATTTGTTTGTGATGCTGATGCCAATGTTATTCGCATGAACCCGGCCTCTGAAAAAATCCACAATTTGTCAGCCAGCAAAATTGTTGGCCGCAATATGCGAGAGTTGATTGAAGATGGATTCATCTCCCGTTCCGCAGCATTGGAAGCAAGTAAAAGCAAACAGCGGGTCAGCCTGCTGCAGGATAAAGATGGCCATAAATTGATCTCTATTGCGACACCAGTTTTTGATGACCAGGGGGAGCTCAATCGGGTTGTCGTCAGCGAACGGGATATCACCGAAATTGATAATTTGCAGCGAGAACTGGAAAAACAGCAAGCGATAAAAGACAGCTTTCGTGATCAGATGGTGGCGATGCAACAGGCCGAACTCGATTCGCAACAAATTATTGCCCGCAGCCCGACAATGATCCGCGCTTTGCAACAATCAATTAAAGTTGCTAAAGCCGACTCCTCAGTCCTGATTCTGGGTGAATCTGGAGCTGGCAAAGGGTTGATCGCCGACTTGATTCATAAAAAATCTGTCCGGGCGGAGTACCCCCTGATCAAAATTAACTGTGGAGCTATCCCCGAATCCTTGATTGAGGCAGAACTGTTCGGCTACGAGAAAGGGGCTTTTACCGGGGCTTTGAGCAGTGGCAAACCTGGCCATTTCGAACTGGCTAACGAAGGGACGCTATTCCTTGATGAAGTTGCTGAATTACCACTATCATCCCAGGTTAAACTTCTCCGTTTTCTCGAAGATGGTCGCATCACCCGACTCGGTGACACGAAAAGCCGCACTGTCAATGTACGAGTTCTAGCAGCTACCCATCAGGATCTGGAAAAAATGGTTGATCAAGGTAAATTTCGCCTTGACCTCTATTATCGGCTCAATGTCATCCCGATTCAGGTTCCCGCAGTTCGTGACCGCCCCGATTGCATCATGCCATTGATCCACCACTATATTGATAAGTTTACCCGGAAAATTGGCTCGCAAAAACGGCTGACCAGAGCGGCGCTGGACAGTCTGACTGCCTACCCCTATCCGGGAAACGTCAGAGAGCTGATGAACATTTGTGAACGTCTGGTGGTGATGTCGGAGACCGAACTGATCGATCTCTCCGACTTGCCTATGCAGATCACCTCCCATACCCCCCCAGATACACTTTCCAGCTTTAACCTCCCTCATGGAGTTTCTCTGCAACAAACCCTTGACCAGGTTGAAAAGGAGGTGCTTAAAAAAGCACTCCAGCAGTTTCACAATCAAACTGAAATTGCTGCAGCACTGGATGTCAATCAATCAACTATTGCCAGAAAACTGAAAAAACATGGGCTCTGTTGAGTCCCCGAAGTTGCTATGCATTTTTGCATAATAACGATAAAAACAGCTTCAAAAGAATACTCACATCCAAAGTAAACCAACCTTAAAAAATTTTATTTATTTTAACTTCCCAGGATAAACAGATAGTTAGTCATTAGTACGGAGATGTTCTACCCTTCAAAACAGAGTTTGGCACTCTCGTTGCTATCATACCAATCAGTCAATAAGAACCTCTACACCCATTTTAAAAATAGCCAAGGAGAATCTAACTATGTCTGTTCTCAACAATGCATCGATCAACATCCCCTTTCCACAAAATGAACCCGTTCTTTCCTATGCACCGGGCACCCCGGAACGACAGAAGATCAAAGACGCACTGGAAGAATTGAAATCACAACAGATTGAGGTTCCTCTGATCATTGGTGGTAAGGAAGTTCGTACCGGCAATCTGGCTAAAATTGCCTGCCCCCATGATCACTCCATTGAATTGGGGAGTTACCACAAGGCCGGAGCCAAAGAAGTGCAGATGGCGATTGATGCCGCCATGGCTGCCAAGCCGGTCTGGCAAAGTCTGCGCTGGGAAGAACGCGCTTCGATCTTTTTGAAAGCAGCGGATTTGTTGGCTGGGCCATATCGATTCCTGATTAATGCAGCAACGATGTTGAATATCAGCAAGAGTCCTTTTCAGGCCGAAATTGATGCCGCCTGTGAGCTGATCGACTTCCTCCGCTTCAATGTCTACTTTGCTCAGGAAATTTATAAAGACCAACCGCTCCATTCACCTTCACCAATCTGGAATTATGTTC
>JAGLDI010000096.1 GCA_023145655.1 Desulfuromusa sp.
GAGTTGAAGGACAATTTTGATCTGCCTCTGGTCGCCTACAATGTTTCTGGTGAATACAGCATGGTCAAGGCTGCTGCTGAAAAAGGGTGGATCGACGGTGAGCGGGTGATGATGGAAACCCTGCTGGGGATGAAACGTGCCGGAGCTGATTTGATTATTACCTATCATGCAAAAGAAGTTGCCCGATTGTTACAAGATTAGTAGTTGACCTGTTGCTGAATGGAGTAAGGGGCTATCAGAGATTGGTAGTCCCTTCTTGTCTTGCCCTATGCCTGAATATTATGTTGATACATTGACTAACGGTGTCCGTCTGGTCACTGTCCCTATGCCACATCTTCATTCGGCTGAATTGGTTTGTACGATGGCGGTCGGAGGGCGTTGTGAAGCCTCTGAGCTGTCGGGGATTTCCCATTTTCTGGAGCATATGATTTTTCGTGGCACTGATAAATATGCGACAAGTATTGAGCTGGAACGTGCTTTTGAGGCGATTGGTGGCTCGGTTAATGCCTCGACTGATGCTGAGACGACCTGTTTTCATTCACGAATCCATCCTGATTTTCTGGGCGAAGGGGTTGCCCTTTTTGCCTCCATGTTGCTCCGACCAAAATTCGCTGAGATTGATACTGAACGACGAATTATTCTGGAAGAGGCGCGAGATGATTTTAACGAGGAGGGGATCCAGGTTAACCTTGATAATCTGATGATGGGTTTGCTCTGGCCAAACCACCCGCTGGGAGAATCGTTGATTGGTTCATCTGAAACTTTGCAGGGAATTGATCGCTCAGTTCTGGAGGAATATTATCGCAGTTGGTATTTGCCGCAAAATCTGGTGATCTGTGTGTGTGGGCCAATTATGCGAAGTGCCTTTTATGCTTTGGTGGAACATGAATTTGGTGGATGGTCAGTCGGAGAGGTCCTTCCGGTTGCGCCGGTTGCGGAGCGATTGTCCAATGCTACAGAGAGTCTTTGGGTTCAGGATTCGGACTCACAGATCAGTTTACAGCTGGCGTTTCGATTGCCAGGACGGCAGGATAGTCGGACTTTAGCAATTCGTTTGTTGCGGCGGATTTTATCCTCGGGTGGTGGTGCCCGTCTCTCTCTGCGATTGCGTGAAGAGCTGGGATTGACCTACTCAGTTGAGGCGAATTGTTCACTGCTGTACGATACCGGTTACATGGCCATTGATCTCTCAGTTGCCCCCGAAAATTTAGTATCTGCTGTGACTGAATTACTCAAGGTTATGGCAGGGCTGCGCGAGCAGAAGATTCCCGTTGATGAACTGGCTGCGGTGGTAAAAAGTTATCAGTTTGATCTCGAATTTTCACGCGATCAAAGTGAGGCAATGGCAGTTCGTTATGGCTGGGGTTTGCAGGCTGATTATATTCGAACTCTTGAGCAGGATTGCCGGGAACTGCAATGTTTGACCCCAGAATACCTGCGGCAGGTCGCTGGCGAACTATTCTCTGAAAAAGGGATAAAATTGGTCGTTGTTGGCCCCTGGTCTGAGGAGGATCGCCAGACTGTTGATCAAAAGTTAGAAGGTGTTGAGTTGTGATCTCTCTCTACTGTTTAATCAATTCGAACCGTTTTATAAAAGAAATTTTTGAACCGGTAAAAGTTTTTCTTCTCTTCCGGTGATTCATCTGCAGGATCACAGGCACACAGCAATCGTGCCAACTTCGGCATGTTGGTCGCCCCTTCTGCGCGGGCTTTTTCAACCAGTTTTATGACCACTTCACGGGTCAATTCCTGCTTTGCATAGGGTTGATAGATAGTCTCCCAAAAATCGTTCCGACCCGATAATATCTGTTCTAATAAATTTCCAGCCAGTTGTTCAGCAAGAACAATTTGTTCCGGTTCCAGTTTTTTATCGTTGTTACTTGCTTGCGGTTGGATTGCTTTTTTAATTTCATCGGCATGGATTATTTTGCTCTGACGAAATAGCATTGCCCGCAGGAGAATACTGCGCAACTCTCTGATGTTGCCGGTGAAATAATGCTCTTTGAGAAGGTTTTTTGCTTCAGCAGAGAGGCTTGGGGGCTCCTCTTTGTCCTGCTCCGGGTGACGATAGACCTGAAACAGACGCCCGAGGAAGTGGACGGCAAGATCGGGAATATCTTCACGGCGCTGGTTGAGTGACGGGACTTCAATAATCAGTTCAGAGAGGCGATGGTAAAGATCTTCACGAAAGGCTCCGGTTGAAATCAACTGGCGTAAATCACGGTTAGTTCCGGCTACCAGCAGAACTTGAGAATGTCTGGTAATATTTTCTCCCAGGCGGACAAATTCACCACTATCCAGAAAGCGTAACAGTTGAACCTGAGTTTTTGGATCAGCGTCACCGATCTCATCAAGGAAGACGACCCCGCCGTGAGCTTCTTCAAAAATTCCGCGCCGGTCACTTTGCGCGCCGGTAAAAGCTCCCCGTTTGTGTCCAAATAATTCCGAATAGGTCAATTCTCCACTGTAAGCGGCAATATTGGTTTTTTTGAGTGGTAGAACTCCTTGAGTCGGTAGCAACTCCCGATAAATTTGATTGAGTTGGGTGAACAGATTGTTAAACAGAAATTCCTTCCCCGCACCAGTTTCACCAGTTATCAAAATTGAAGGTAATCCAAGAACTTCTCCCTGATCAGGACTCCCCTGTTTTTTCCATTGGACAATCCGTTGGCAGAGAGGGGGGCTGATCGTCTGAATTGTGTCAATGACCTCCTGTGTCTTTGTTGAGTTACCAATAATATTGCCCAATCGGTATGAGGTAATATTGGGATCTTTGTAATCGACGTCTTGGCGAAGTCGGTCAATTTCGCTAGTCAGTTGCTCAAGTTTTTGGAGGATGGCCATGTGATGTCCGATCATCCGCTCGATAATCAGTAAAATACGTCTGTGCTCATTGGTAAAGTAGTGTGGTTTCAGGCTGTCCAGGCAGATGACAGCCAGGACTTCACCATCATGAATGATCGGAACTGCAAGCTCACTGCGGATTGCCTCAGTAACGGGCTGGTAAAAACTATCGTTATTTTCTATATCCAGACTGTCAACCAGGATCTCTGCTTTTGCTGTGGTTGCAGCTAAACCCGAGAGGCTTCTTGCTTCGACAGGAAGCTCCTGTCCTCCTATACGGATGGGTGGGATGTGCTGTTTCAGCCAGTCCCGGCTTTTTGCCCCAATCAGGTTGCCCTGCATATCCTCAACCAGCAACCAGCGTTCACCTTCGTGTTCGCGAACCAGAGCGATACTGCCGGTATCAGCTCCAATCAACTGCGTCGCTTTGGAGAGAACGCGGTGTAGGAATGGTTTCAGACGATCATTTGATTGCTGCAGCAGGTCTCTGATTTCCGACAGAACTTGAACTTCAAGGTGCTCGTCACCAATTTCCTGAACGACCCGCTGAGCCATTTCGGCGTGGGCATCAAGAAGATCCCGCTCAAACGAGCTGAACTGATGGCGTTCTTTGGTGTAGTAATTAACCAGACAGATGACCCGTTGGGTTCGTTTGTCGTAGCGTGGAACCATATAGAGAGATTTTAGCCCCAACTCTTTGGTTAGATAGGGTTTTTGTAAAGTTTCCGCTGCGAGGTCAGAAATATAAAGTGGCTCGAGAAGACTGTCATCAACAATGACTCCGGCGCGATCTATAAAGCGGGAAAGGAGTGACTCTCCAGGGCTCAGATTGATTAAGCGTTCTTCTCCGTATAATTTTCCTGCTTCTCGCTCTTTGGAATAGGAAGCCAGGATTTGTAGGGTGCGTTCTCCGTCAATTTTTGATGGTATGGGGATCAGTACCGAAGCTAAAGCAACCTGTTCGACCAGTTGTGCCGCAGATTTCACCATAAAGAGGGCTGCTTCCCGTTTTTTTGCCTCGTCAACATGTCGCGCAAGTTGTCGTTGCTGTTGATATTTACGTGCCCGGTTCAGTGTCGGAGCAACTGCAACCAGTAGCTTGCGGATGCGGTGTAAGAACTCTTCCGAGGGGAATTGATTTGATTCCTCCCGGTCGAGACAAAGAACTCCGATTGAACGACCGAGTTGGGTGATTGGCAAAAGGTAGATGGCCCCAACCTTCTGGTTTCCTGTCACCAGTAGCTCGTCTTGCGGATACTGTGACAGATCCCTGATAGCAAGCTCTTGTTTGTTCTGGTAAACCTGTGAAATTAAAAAGTGACTACTGTTGATTGGGGAGTAGTTATTCTGTAGCTGAAGAGTGCCTTGGCCGGTTGTTGCTGCGCAAGTGATAGCCCCCATAGTCAAGTCTTCCAGATAAATACGACTCTGCCCCCCTTCGGCAAGTATTTGCACCCCTTCAATAAGCTTGTGCAGGATCTCTTCCAGATTTTCTTTGCCGAAGTCTTGTATGACATCAATAAGTTGCTCAATTTGTTGTGAAGTGGAGAGTTTCATCTTTAATCCTCTTAGCTTGAGTATTATTCTACTCAGTTGAGGGTATGAAAAATTGACATATTTGTCAAAAAAATCATTAACCTTGAATTGAAATAAAAACATGTAAAATTAGTTAGTTATGCTGTTAGTCCAAATGCTATTGAATTTTTTTTAGTCTAAATTTTTTGAATCCTTCCTGTCATCTGCCAATATTTCCAAATAATAATTCTTTTATTATCCAACTGTTAGCGATGCTAAATTAGAAGTATTGTTTTTGGTGCGGTTTATTTTTAGGAGATGTTTATTAGTAAAAACAATATTTAATGTCGTCTAACTTGCTGAATATTAAGGGTTTTTGTTGATAATCTACTTGATGAAAAGGTGAGTTTAGCTAATAATGGCAAGTTATAATGGCTCTATCAGCATAAAATCGGTTTTTCTTGGTGAGGCTGTTGAGGGGGATAATGGGGACTATGGGCGTAGCGACAAAAATAATTTCAGGGCAGGATATACCAGATTTGCTTTGTATGCCACAGGTTCTGGTTGATCTGATTGAAGCCTGTCTTGGTGAGGACAATACTCAGCAGTTAGCCGATATTGTTCTACGAGATGCCGCCCTTTCAGCAAAAATAATTCTTGCTGCCAGTAAAACAAGCTCTAAACCACTGGATCCACTTGGACCCGTTTCCTCAGCTATCCAGAAGCTGGGAATTCCAATGATAATTGGTATTGCCCTGCAGGCGTCCAAGCAAATTGTGCGACGCAACTTTACTCCTCAGGAATTATCTTTTCAGCATTCTCTTTGGTTTTCATCCCAGCTCTCCAGTTTGGTTGCTCGTTGCCTTGCCCCCTCGGTCAATTATCCTCATGTTGAGGAAGCACAACTCAGCGGGTTATTGTTGAATCTCGGCATCCATGCTCTATTTGCCCAGGAGGGGAGCAGTTACATTGATTTGGATGTTAATTCCTGGAGCAGTGTCCCCCAGTGTCATCTGGAAGAGGTCAACTATAAGATCAACCATCTGCAGATTGCAGATATGTTGATTGAACCCTGGCAGCTCGATTCCTTTCTGGCCGATGCAATACGTTTTTTACATGCCGAGAGCACTCAAGTTGAACAGAGTGGAGTGCTGTTGAAAATTGCTCGGTTAGCGCTACATTTTTGTCAGGACTCGCAAAGATTAACAATTGAAACTGAAGCACTGGCAGAACGTTTGTTCGGGTTCAATAAGAGCGAAGTCGACTATTTATTCGATTGGGCCAGCGGGCTGTATCCCCCATTTGGTTCCTTTTTAGATGATTCTGAGAAACTGCAAGCAGAACTGACTGTGGCTTTGGATCGTTTGACTGAATTATCCTTTGTTCTGGCAGATCAGGTGGTAGCTCGCGCCCGTTTGGGAGCTGGTAAAGACTTGGAAGAGTTGGCGGGAATTGCGCGAAATCTGTATCTGGAAAATAGCTCAGCAACAGAGGTATTTTTCTTTTTGCTTGATCAAAAAAACCTCCAGCTCACTGGAATTCAGGTGGCGGGACAACCGAGATTGATCGGTGAATTAAAAATTCCTATGGAGGCAAAATCGAGTCTGATTTCGGCGGTATTGCTGAGTGGTTCTCCGGCGGATTCCTTTCAGGCGACACAGCCATTGACCGTAACCGATCATCTTCTGCTTCGACTCTGCAAGAGCCGTGGGATGAGCTGCCATCCTTTTAATTTTGAGGGACGGGCACTGGGAGTTGTGGTTCTTGGAATTGAATCTTCAGCGGATTCCGGGCGTTTGCAATCATTGCGGATCAAAATGTTTGGTCAACTGATCAGTGCTGCGATGATGCAACTGTTGTTGGCCACTCAGGAGCATTTTAATGATGGGAGTAATTTGCTCCGCCGGGTGAGTCATGAGGTCAACAATCCTCTGACAATTATTGGCAATTATGCTGGAGTTTTAAATCAACTGCTGGCAGATAATGCTAACCGGCAGTTAACCGAGTCGATTAAAAAAGAAGTAAAGAGAATTGATGATATTATCAACTACTATCTCAATAAGCAGGAAATCCCGGAGTTCCCGGAATACGGTATTAATTTGAATCAACTGGTTCGGGATACGGTCGATTCTTTAAATGATGTAGAGTTTGAACCGCGGCAAATTGTTCCCAAGTTTGATCTGCAAAGCACGTTGGATAAAATGGCAACGAACCCTGTTCTGGTTAAGCAAGTTCTGGTCAATCTCCTCAAAAATGCAGCCGAAGCTGTCGATGCAGGTGGAATGGTGCAAATCGTTACGCGCGACGGTTATTCTTCTGATCGAGGTAAGCACGTTGAAATTATCGTCAGGGATAATGGCTCCGGGATAGATCCACAACTTCAGGAAAAGCTATTTCAACCTGTTACGAGTTCCAAGGGAGTTGACCATGCCGGTGTTGGACTGAGTATTGTTAAGGGGATGGTGGATGATCTTGGTGGCTGGATCAGTTACCATACTTCAGTAGAATCTGGAACAAGTTTTCACTTACAGCTTCCTTGTGGTGATACCCGATGATTCCAAGGAGTATTTGTGCCGAATAAAGGTTCTGAACCTACTGTCATTGCAGAGAAAACCAAGCAATCATCTATTCTGATAGTTGATGATCAGTTGTCTTTATTGCACAGTTTACAGGCACTGTTAGAAATTAATGGCTATCGGGTTGCCCTCGCAACGGGGGGCCGTGAGGCGATTAAAAAACTGCAAAATGGCAATTATCAACTGCTGCTGCTGGATTTGCAGATGCCGGGGATTGACGGTCTTGAGGTTCTTGAGTTTGTTCGCAAAGAAAAACTTGATCTAGAAACTATTGTCGTCAGCGGTGACACCTCTTTTATCTCCATAAAAGATGCTATGCGACTTGGCGCTTACGATTTTATCCGCAAGCCGTACAATTCTGAAGAACTACTGGCAACGGTCAGTCAGGGGATTGAACATTACCGCCAGAAAAGAGAGTTACTACAGGCGGAATCCTCTTTGGGGGAATCGGAACAACTCCATCGGTTTATTGTCAATAATTCCCCTGATTTTATTTATATGCTCGATAATCAAGGAATTTTTACCTATGTTAACGATATGGTAGAGGAACTTCTTGGTTACAAGAGAAATGAATTACTTGGGTGCCATTTCTCTTCTATTATTCATCCCCATAACGCTGCCGAAATACATAATTTTTTTAGTGAACATCGCACTGGAAATCGCGCACCCCGGAGTATTGAGATCCGGTTATTGGTCAATCAGTCGAACGATCGGGTCGAGGGTCTTGATAACTCAGAATTAATTGTTGAACTGAACGCTATTGGAATATATCAGGATAAAGAATTTATCGGGACGTTGGGCAGTGCCAGAGATATTTCGATACGTAAATTTTCTGAGGAAAATATCAGTTATCAGGCCTACCATGACTTGTTGACTCAACTACCTAATCGTATCCTGTTTGATGACAGAATGAATCAAGCTCTTGCCCGTGCCGGTCGGAACGGGAAAAAAATTGCGATGCTGTTTATGGATCTGGATCGCTTTAAACTCATTAATGATACCCTTGGGCACGTGATGGGGGATCTGGTTCTGCAGCAGGTTTCCGGACGGATTCTTGATTGTCTTCGAGCTGAAGATACTCTGGCCCGCTTCGGTGGTGATGAATTTTGTTTGCTGCTGCCAGATATTTCCAGTAAGGAGAGTGTTGCTGCCGTTGCAGAAAAAATCCTTAAAGCGGTACGACAACCATTCCGTATCAATAATCATGAACTTTACTTAAGTCTGAGTTTGGGCGTTGCAATTTATCCGGAGGCTGGAAAGACCGGAGAGGCTCTGCTGCATAATGCTGATATTGCCATGTACCATATTAAAGAAAACGGCAAGGATGGATATTGTTTTTACACCCATACCATGGGCAACCATTCTCATTTCCTGCCGGTTGAGCAGGATCTGCACTCTGCATTGGAAAAGGGACAGTTCCAGGTGTTTTTTCAGCCAAAAGTTAATCCTTCCAATCATATGATCGTTGGGATGGAAGCGCTGTTACGCTGGCAGCATCCGGAACGGGGACTTCTTTACCCCGAGGACTTTATTGCGGCAGCAGAGTCATCAAAACTGATGATTCCGATCGGTGACTGGATTTTACGGCGGGTTTGTGAGGAAGTTGTGCGCTGGCAAAAGCAGGGGATGTCAGCGGTCAAAGTTTCACTGAATATCTCCCTGGTGCAACTTAGACAGATTGATTTTGTTGAAAGATTCATCAGGGCATTGCAGGAATTCAACCTTCAGGCTGATCTTTTTGAGATTGAAATCAGTGAGTATGGGTTGAATAACGGCGAGCAAAATATGGCGAAAAAACTCCGTATACTGAGTGATTACGGAGTTTCTGTGACCATTGATAGTTTTGGCCGAAGTCATTCGTCTCTCAGTTATTTGCAGAGTTTCCCGGTTAATACTTTGAAGATTGATCGATCCTTTGTTCGTGAAATTGAAGAGGGGAAAAATCAGAACTGTATTGCTAATGGTATTGCAATGATGGCAAAAGGTTTAAATTTGAATGTTGTTGGTTCTGGAGTTGAAAATCTCCATCAGCTTGATTATTTACGCAATCTGGGATGCAATGAAGTTCAGGGTTATCTTTACAGCGAAGCTATCTCAGCTCAAGAGACATTGAACTTGCTGGAAAATCGACCCAGTGAAGGTCCACATTTCAGGTTGCCACACTAAATCTGGTCTCTCTGGGAAAATAAAAGACGAACAACCCCTCCCTGTGTTATGACGTATACCTGAAGATTAAATTCCCACGATTTTAATTGATAAAGATAGGAGCCATATGATGGAACAACGTGAGTTTATCGGATTGGAAGATCAATTTGGTGCCCATAATTATAAGCCACTGGATGTTGTTTTGTCCCGGGGTAAAGGGGTCTGGGTCTGGGATGTCGATGGTCATAGATATCTCGACTGTCTGGCTGCTTATTCGGCAGTGAACCAGGGACACTGCCATCCAAAAATTATGCAGGCGATGATTGCCCAGGCAGAAAAACTGACTTTAACATCGCGTGCTTTTCGTAATGATCAGCTTGG
>JAGLDI010000097.1 GCA_023145655.1 Desulfuromusa sp.
CATAAATCAGGTCAATTCCTTCAGCCCTTCTATTTTCATAAATAACATCGACAAGTTGCGTCCATTTTCCGCAGACCGAGCCAACCAACACCATTCATCGCCCAATAACATTACTTTTTCACCTCCTTTCATTGCAATAACTATTTGTTTTCATAGAACAAACAAGCTTTCCGCAGACCCAAACCAAAGAATTCAAACAAAAACCTTATAAATTAAGCAGTTACTACAAACTAACAACAACAGGGTCAGGTCTGCGGAAGAAACTAACAACTTGCCTTGAGCCGCAGGCAAACATCTTTCCAGACCTTTTGTTTTGGTTTTTTCGCTTTCTTGCTGTCGCAGCCCCATTCTTTCAACCTGATACTCAATACATTGAGGGCATCACAGGATAATGTCTCTATTTCCATGTGACTGCTGTTGAAATCACCAAATGCTTTAAAACGATTTATCTGTTCGATCCCAGGGCTTAATTCCTCAACGCCCATTTCACCTTCTGCTTTGACAATCCATTGACTGTCAGTGGTTGCAAACCAGTCTTGTAAAAGTTGATCTCGGTTTGTATCCCACTTGGCAGCAGTTTTTTGTACCACCAATGCCTGCTGATAAATGGCACCGGTAAATTCAGCAACCTGCCGAAACGTTGCCAGATCTTCTTTTTCCAGAATCTGCTGTTTCAGCTCTCCCCAGTTATTGATCTGGTCGATATTACGCACAACCTTTTTCCACGGATTCTCAAGTTCATCCTGCGCCAAAGCTTGACGTTCGTCTTCTTCCCGTTGTCGTTGTCTCTGCTGCTCCAACTGTCTTTGCAACTGCTGCTGGCGTTGCACTATTTTAGCTTGCCGCAACTGGTGTTGCTGACGTGCCTGTTCTTGTTCTTGCTGCTGTTTTTGTTGCCAGTATTGATCATGTTCATTTTTACTGCACAGAGTAAACTTGACCCAACCAAAAGGATAAATGCCATCGGCCAGAGTCCGGGTTTTGCCAAAACCTTTTTTCCCACCAGGCTTATTATTAGTGATGGTCATTGCTTCAATATGGGAGTAATGGCCAACCCGCAAAATCATTTGATTTTCTTGTAATGAAGCAAATTGTTGATCCAGCAACTTGACCACATCTTTACTGAGTGAAAAGTGGGATTGTTGATAAAACTTACCTTTTTCCTGCTCGTAACGTTGGCGGTAAAAATCACTAACCAATTGCATTAATTCCGGTAATGACCAGTGCTGCGTCTGATGATTCATGCTGCAGGTTAAAAAAGCATCGCTGGTCAGGTGCTGTTGACCAATAGCAAACCTGCCGAACAGTTCCTGTGGTTCAGCTTCGGTCGCGGCACTTAAACAGATTTCACAACTGTTTTTTGGCGTGCCATTGGTTTTTTCAGCTTTGATCGATTTTTCTTTTGCCGTAACAATAGCACTAGCACTGTTGACGGCTTCAAAATCACCAATTTTCAATTGCTTGAATGCACTGTCGCGAATTGTCCCCAAAGCCCGTTCCAGGATTTGAGTATAGTCGCGCGGATTACGGCTATTGTTAAGGTTAAGGTTCCAGTTTTGATCACACCAGTCAATCACCGCCGTCCGCATCGCCCCCTTGATGGAGCTACCGGGAACCAGCAACCCGCCAGTCAATGGATTTTTCAATGCCGGGTCGATCAACAACTGATTGGGGCTATTAAGGTTGGCAATATTCTGTCGATACTTTTTAGCTATTTCGGGCGATATGATTTTTGAACTGCTGCGAGCATAGATATCAGCATCAAGGTTGTCGGCAATAAATTTACGAATTACCGGCAATTTCCCCCCGTCCAATACCTTGGTCAACTCGTCCTGCTCGGGGTAATCTTCAAGCCAACTATCGAGATCAATCTGACAGAAATAGTCCTGCCCCTCTTTTGCCGCAATGACATAATCGAGGGGATCACTGGTATCACCACTACCGATATGAACCGGTGTCAGGATTTCGAGGCGGACATAATTGTCGTATTTCATTTAATTACCCTCCTCCAAAGTCAATGGTAACGTCAGCGGCAAGCCAATCTGGACATAATCTGGATTGCTGTGAATATCGCGTAATACATAGTTACTATCTGCCATCCGGGTAAAAACCGAACCTTCAGTGAAGGCGATAAACGGCTTTTTAAACGGATTGGTTTCACCAAAACCATTCCACACTTTGCCCAGCTTGGTAAACAGGTTCCAGGTTCCGATAAACTGATCGGTTTCGGTTGCCATACAAACAGATAAATTCATTTCGGCATTGCCTTGATGATTGAATAGTGCAGCGTCAAAGGATTCATCAATTTCAAAGCTGAACTGTCCTTTACCGGTTGATGCATCGGCACCAAAACCAACGGTGGCAACATGGTTGAATAACCGCTCAAAATTAGCTCGGTCGGCAGTCTTAACGTAAAGATCATAGGTGTAATCAGCATCAAAATAGTTTGCTTCGTCGCTGTACAGTCCACCTTCGGAAATAACCCGATTGCTGTTACGATCAATACTATTGTGCATGGTGCGTGCTGATCTATACCCTGGCTCTATGTTTGAATCGGCTTTGTTGTTTAAGTAGTGCTGAAACAGTTTTAAACTGCTCATCTGTCCAGCGACATCACGCCAGTCCGTCACCGCAATAAAAGTTTTTTTACGATACTCTTTCTGTTGCGACAGCTTTCTGAACATATCGTCCCCGGCTAAACTTTCAAACTGGGAGCGTTTTATTCCCGGCAATACCGGCATTGGCAACTTACCGGCAGGAAATGCACTGCTCACGACAAATGGCGGTTGCTTGTCGGTAAATTGCTGAATCAACCCTGTAACCCCATCCTCACCATCGAACTCAGCCGCAGCACACAACAGTTGCCCGTACAAGGTATCGCTGCGCATCGGGGTTGCAAAAGCACTGAGCGGTTTTATCTTATAACGATAAACGTCCATTGTTCCCCCTATAAGCTGATATCATCCAGAGAGATCTTCTCACCATCAACTACAAGATCATCAAAACGTACTTGACCACAACCACGCGAACTGTTGCCACCCAAGGCGTCGAGTTCAATCATTTT
>JAGLDI010000098.1 GCA_023145655.1 Desulfuromusa sp.
AAATGGTTGAGCGGTTTTTTCTCAACCGAGTCAATATTCTGCGTAATCGTCCGGCCATAAACCAGGGTATAAAGAGTTCCGTCCCGGTTTTCTCGCACCTGACACAACCCTTTTTTACCGTTGGCGATAACACAATAATGGGCACAGAGCTGACACTGAACTTTAACCCCGGCCAGTTTTTGATATAGAAGAGCTTCTTTCATATTAACCTTCACTTTTTACCCTGAAAATCATTGCCACCAAGGCACCAAGAAAGACCCTTTAACGGAGAGGCGCAGAGAAGGAGAGCTTGGAGAGAAAATCTTAAAAAAAACAGAGTCTATGGTTTTAAAAACATAAAAAAGATTATGATCCTGGTTTTCTCTGCTTCTCTCCATCTCTCCGTTAAAAGTTTTAGCTTTGATCTTCTTGGTGTTCTTGGTGGCAAAAAAAGCTACTGAGATTCAATCAATCCGTTTCGCAAGGTAGCTTATCAAATCTGTCATACTGATCAATTTTTCATAATCACTTTCGGGGATGTCGACTCCGAGTTTATCATTAAGTCCGATCAGAAAATTCAGAAAATCGAAAGAATCAATATCCAACTCTTCGCGGATATTTTCAGTTGGTGAAAGCTCTTCAAAATCGGCCTCTGGGGCTATTTGTGACAACCCGGCGATAATAGTTGCTTTGATCTCTGTTTCGGTCATAAGGCTTCAGGCTCCTGCAAAATCCGGTTAAGGGCATCAAGAAACTTGCCCCCCTGATGTCCATCACCGGCGCGATGGTCAGCGGCCAGAGTTGCTGTTAATACCGGCCGAACACTCAGCCCTCCCTGCTCAGCCCAGGGTTGTTCGCTGATCTTGCCAAGTCCGACCAATGCCACCTGAGGCGGATAGATAACACCAAAAATAGTCTGAACTCCAAGATCACCAAAATTGGTCACGGTAATTCCTGCATCAGTCATTTCTAAACCGCGTAGTTTTCCAGATCGGGTGCGGCTGATCAGATCACTCAACGCGACCATCAACTGGTCGAGACTCAATTGATCAACCTTGTGAAGAGCTGGAGTTATCAGCCCACCACCACGCAAAGTAATGGCAAAACCAATATGAACCTCTTTTTTCAGTTGTAACTGTTCGTCAACCCAGTGGGCGTTCAATTCAGGAACCTTTCTTAAAGCCAAGGCCACAGCTTTCAACGGCAGCACCACTGGTAGCAGACGATCCCGGATAGAACGTTGCCGGTTCTGCTCTTCCAGCCAGCTAAGGGAACGACTCATATCGATATCGGTTGCCAGATAGTAGTGGGGAATCTCCCGATTGGAGAGGCTCATTGCCGCGGAAATCGCCTGGCGCATTCCGTCTTTAAAATCGACAGAAGTTTTTGTCTCCACCTGTTTCCGGGCAGGCACCTCTGTTGCTGTTGTTGCAGCGATCAAACCTTCTATATCGGCCAGACAAACAGCCCCTTCAGAACCAGTCCCTTCGATTTGGCTGAGATCAATATGGTTCTCAGCTGCCAACCTGCGAGCGGCAGGAGAGACCTGCTTACGTTCAGCCACGACAGTTGGAGAAACAATAGTCCCCCCTTCCTCAACAATGGTCGCCAGAACAGTGCCAACCGGAATCGCTTCTGACCCAGGTTGAACCAATATCTGCTCAATGACACCATCGCTAAAGGCTTCAACTTCGAACACCCCTTTCGCAGTTTCCACCTCGGCAACAATGTCACCATGTTTAATCTGGTCACCCACCTCAACCTGCCAGGCAACCAGAATCCCTTCGGTCATATCAGCGCCCAGACTGGGCATAATAAAATCAGCCATGAACCATTCTCCGTGCAGTTGCGACGATCGATGCCACCTGCGGCAAAGCGGCCTCCTCCATATGCTTGGCATAGGGCATCGGGACTTCAGCACTACAAATCCGCTCAACGGGGGCATCAAGTTGATAGAAAGCCTGTTCCATTATTCGTGCGCTGACCTCCGCTGCAAGACTGCCGCTGCGCCACCCCTCATCGACAATCAGTGCTCGATGGGTTTTTGCAACTGAGGTCAGAAAACTCTCGGTATCAAGGGGACGCAAAGTTCGCAGATCGATCACATCAACTTCAATTCCATCCTCTGCCAGAATTGCAGCCGCATCGAAGCATTTATGCAGGCAGCTGCCATAGCTGATCAGGCTTAAATCTTTTCCTTCACGGTGCAATTTTGCCTTGTCTATCGCCACCGGACCAGCATCGACAGCCAGAGTTCTTTCCATCGGGTAGAGAACCGCAGGTTCGAAAATCAGGACGGGATCGGGATCAAGCAGGGCACTCCAGAGCATGCCGCGAGCATCTTCCAAGGTCGCCGGACAGAGCACCTTGATTCCGGGAATATGGGCATACCAGCCTTCCAGACTGTGGGAGTGTTGAGCCGCCAGCTGTTTACCACCACCAGTCGCCATGCGAATCACCAGCGGCACATTGAACAATCCACCCGACATATGCAGATAAGTTGCTGCATTATTCATAATTTGATCGAGAGCCAGCAAACTGAAATTAACTGTCATAATCTCAACAATCGGTCGCATCCCCCCAAGTGCAGCACCGATACCTGCTCCGGTAAAAGCTGATTCAGACAGTGGAGTGTCACGAATCCGCTCCGGGCCAAATTCGTCCAGCAACCCTTTACTGACTGCAAAGCAGCCACCGTAACGACCGACATCTTCCCCCATCAGAAAAACTCGTTCATCCTTCTGCAACGCCTCGCGTAAGCCTTCATTTAAAGCATCCCGATAAGTCATTTTACGTAACTGTTGTTCCATCAATTCACCCCCACATCGGAATAGACAAACCGGGTGAGATCCTCAACCGATTCCCACTCGCTCTGTTCGGCAAAATCAACGGCACTGGCAATTTCTGTCGCAATGTCTTCTTCCAATTTTTCCAGCGTGGAATCATCAATCCACCCCTTTTCTTTGAGCCGGTTAGTCAGGGAAAGAATCGGGCAGCGTTGTTTCCACCCGTCCACTTCTTGTTTGGAACGATAGAGCTCCGGATCAAACATCGAATGCGGCCGAAAACGATAAGTGCGGCATTCCAGAAAAAATGGAGCACCGGTTTCTCTCACCGTGTCGCTCGCTTTCTTAGCCGCCTCGGCGACAGCAATCACATCCATACCGTCAACTGTTGCCGTCGGCACAGCATAAGCGGCGGCCTTACTCGACAGATCAACCACCGATTCTGAAAGTTCCAGCGCCGTTCCCATGGCGTAGAAATTATTTTCACAGACAAACAAAACCGGCAACTGCCAGAGGGAAGCCAAATTCATCGACTCATGAAATTCTCCCTCGGCCATTGCACCCTCACCAAAACAACAGCAGGTGACCCGGGCTTTTTTCTGTAAATGATCGGCCAGAGCCAATCCAACCGCAATGGGAAAACCACCACCGACGATGGCATTTCCACCATAGAGACGATGCTCGGCATCGAACAGATGCATGGAACCACCCCGTCCCCGGCAGCACCCATCAACCTTGCCGTACATTTCTGCCATGATTGCCCCCATACTCATCCCCCGAACTATAGCGTGCCCGTGCTCGCGATAGGTGGCAACCACAGCATCATCGGTAGAGAGAGCCTCGGCCACACCAACGGCCACCGCCTCCTCACCAATATAGAGATGGAGAAACCCACGGATTTTCATGGCACTATATAATTCGGTAGATTTTTCCTCGAAACGCCGGATCCGCAACATCTGGCGCAGCAAGTGCAAACTCTGTTCTTGATTGGCCAACGGCTGTCTGGCTTTAATATCCGTATTCGTCATCAGCTTTTCTCCTGAATTGAGATGTCCCTTTCGAACAAATCCCCCTCAATCCTCCAATGTTGATGTATCCCCTTCCGGCAATCCCAGCTCCCGTGCTTTCAACAGTCGCCGCATAATTTTACCACTCCGGGTTTTGGGAAGATTATCTGTAAATGCGATCTCTTTGGGAGCCACTGCCGAACCTAGTTTTTTACGGGCAAAGCCGAGCAGTTCCAATTTCAACTCCTCGCTCGGTTCAAATCCCGGTTGCAGGGCAACGAATGCTTTCACCAGTTCACCGATCATCGGTTCCGGTTTGCCAATCACCCCGACCTCGGCGACTGCCGGATGCTCCATCAGGGCACTTTCAACTTCGAAAGGGCCAACCATATGTCCAGAGGTTTTAATGATGTCGTCGGCTCGTCCGATAAACCAGAAATAGCCATCGGCGTCCCTTTGAGCTAAATCCCCGGTGATATACCAGTCACCAACAAAACATTTGCGATAGCGCTCGTCATCATGCAGATAACCACGAAACATCGACGGCCAGCCCACCCGCAACGCGAGCTCTCCTTCGCGGTCAGGCTGATCTTCCAGTTCAATTTCTCCTGTTGCAGTCTGATGAACAATAGCTGCCTCAATTCCCGGCAGAGGACGCCCCATAGAACCGGGGCGGATTTCCATAGCTGCATAGTTGGCGATCATAATTCCACCAGTTTCGGTCTGCCACCAGTTATCATGAATCGGCAACCCAAGAGCCTGTTCACCCCAAACCACTGCCTCAGGATTGAGCGGCTCACCAACGCTATGAACCAGTCGCAATTGACGCAAATTATATTTTGCGCGTGGTTTCACACCGCTACGCATCATCATGCGAATTGCTGTCGGTGCCGTATACCAGACGTTAACCCGCTGCTCTTCTAAGGTTCGACACCAGCGTTCCGATTCAAAATCGGCCTCGTCAACCAGGTTGGTCACCCCATGTGTCAAGGGGGCAATAATCCCGTAGGAGGTTCCAGTCACCCAGCCGCAATCGGCCGTGCACCAGAAAATATCTCCCGGATGCAGATCGAGAACATATTTTCCCGTCAGATAGTGGGTCAGCACAGCATTGTGGACATGTACCGCCCCTTTCGGCTTGCCGGTGGTGCCAC
>JAGLDI010000099.1 GCA_023145655.1 Desulfuromusa sp.
ATTCGGGGGACATGTACTCGTTACGTGTCCCCCGAATACGAATTCACCAGTAATAAATGAGATATCAACGAATGAATGAGATACAGCTTCAACTTCTAGTAGATCTGCATAGAACAGCACAAAGGCAAGGACCGGGCGGCGAGGCAGAGACACTAAAATCTATAGATCTCGCTATGCTGGACCCAACAGAACTATTGAAAATTGCTGATATAGGATGTGGTACGGGGGCATCTGCCATGTTGCTTGTCCGTGAACTGAATGCTCAAGTTACGGCGGTAGATTTTCTTCCAGGGTTTATAGATGTACTGAAAGACAAAGCCGAAAGTGAAGGTCTGCTTGATAAAATAAGTCCGATTGTCGGCTCAATGGACAACCTTCCATTTAACGATGAGGAATATGATGTCATTTGGTCTGAGGGTGCTATATATAATATAGGTTTTGAAAAAGGAGTGAGGGAGTGGAGGCGTTATCTTAAGTCGGGAGGTTTCCTGATCGTTTCAGAAATAACATGGATAACTGCCGAACGCCCTTCTGAGATCCAAAAGTATTGGGAGAGTGAGTACCCTGAGATAGGAACAGCGTCATCAAAAATAAATATATTGGAGACCTCGGGTTACACTCCTGTCGCCTACTTTACTTTGCCTGAACACTGCTGGTTAGAGAACTATTATCGACCAATACAAAACCGGTTCAGCGCATTTCTGGCCGGAAATGCGCATAGCGAGGATGCTCAAACGATAGTTGAGGCTGAGAAGAGAGAAATCTCTCTTTATGAGAAGTATAAAAACTATTTCAGCTATGGGGTGTATATTGCGAAAAAGCTGGTCTAACAATGCCATAACAATCGCATCAGTCTAAAGTTTGGATATGATTAAAGACATGTCCCCAAGATACTTCAATTCCTCTCGGCAACACAAATTCACCCCGCTATCAACCGGTTAATATCTTGACACCCTGTGGTGCTAATGCTAAAAAACGCCTCGATTCAGTAAGTACTAAACATATAAGGAGAAAAATAATGGAAAGAACATTCGCAATTATCAAGCCCGATGCTTTTGCTGCCGGCTCAGCCGGTAACATTCTGGCACGTATTTACGCTGAAGGATTTAAAGTTGTTGGTCTGAAAAAACTCTATCTGAGCAAAGTCGAAGCTGAGGGCTTTTACGCTGTCCATAGCGAACGTCCCTTCTTTGGTGAGTTGACCGATTTTATGAGTAGCGGTTCCTGTGTCGTTATGGCACTAGAAGCTGACAATGCGATTGCTAAATGGCGTGATTTGATGGGAGCCACCAACCCGGCAGAAGCTGCTGCTGGTACTCTGCGCAAAGAATTTGGCAGTAACATTGGGGAAAATGCCACTCACGGTTCTGATGCTCCGGAAACGGCAGCTTTTGAACTGGGTTATTTCTTCAACGGGTTGGAATTGCTTTAACCCGTTTTCAGTAATGACTTGTTTCTGCGAAAGCCCTTCGGTACTATTCCGGAGGGCTTTTTTACTGGGTTACATTTTTTGTGGGGAAATTGTTTGAAGAGTGTAAAGATAGATCTTAAGGGTTTGACTCAGGAACAACTGGAAAACTTTCTTTCTGAGCTCGGCAAAGAAAAGTATCGGGCAAAACAGATTTTACGCTGGATTTATCAGCGCCATGTGACCGATTTTGAACAGATGACCGATCTGGCAAAACAGTTCCGCAGTCAACTGGCAGAACGGGCCTACGTTTCTTTCTGGAAGCCGGAGATTGTTGAAACCAGTAGCGATGGCACCCGCAAGTATTTGTTTCGCCTTGATGATGGCGAGTCGGTTGAAGCGGTCAAGATTCCGATGGATGAAGATCGGGCAACTTTGTGCATTTCGACCCAGGTTGGTTGTGCCATGGGATGTCAGTTCTGTATGACCGGAACCTTCGGCCTGGCGCGGAATCTGCGACCGGAGGAGATCGTCAACCAAGTCTGTGCAGCATTGCAGGACGGGCCGATAGGGAATATCGTACTGATGGGGATGGGTGAGCCACTACACAATCTGGACAATGTGGTGACTGCGCTGAAGATTTTTTATCTGGACGATGGGCTTGGTTATGGAACACGTCGGATTACCCTGTCAACTTGTGGTTTGGTTCCGGAAATTAAAGAGTTGGGGCGACGGATCAAGGTGCATTTGGCAGTTTCTCTCAATGCAACGACCGATGAAGTTCGTAGTCGTTTAATGCCTGTCAATCTTCGCTATCCTCTCAGTCAACTTATGTCGGCTTGCCGTGAATATGCCTTGTTGACAAAACAGCGGGTGACTTTTGAATATATTTTGATGGGTGGGGTTAACGATTCATTGGCTGATGCGAAGCGGCTGGTTAAGCTTATGCACGGGGTCCGCAGCAAAGTTAACTTGATTGCCTATAATGAACATGAGGGTGCCGAGTTTAAAGCTCCTACTGCGGAGTCGATCAAAACCTTTCAAAGTTATCTTTTACAGCGGGATATTGTGGCGACTCTGCGGGCCAGTAAAGGGCAGGATATTTCTGCAGCCTGTGGGCAATTAAAGGGGAAACTTGAGGATAAATCCGAGGTTTTGCCAAAGTAATTTTAATGACATGGCTGTTTTTTTGACCTTTCTCCATGAGGGTGAAGGGGGCCACAGGATGGATGAGGGGAAGGTTTTGACTGTCGGACAAGATTGTTAATTATGTTGCTAGTAAAAACAATGAAATGCTAAGCAACTCTGGAGGAATATGACATGAAACAACCGGTTATTGGTGTTATCGGTGGTAGTGGACTTTATGAAATTGAAGGGTTGACAGATATTCAGGAGGTGAGTCTGGAAACACCTTTTGGTGCTCCTTCTGACGTTTACATTACTGGAACCCTTGGCGAAGCAAAACTGGTTTTTCTGCCGCGTCATGGTCGTGGCCATCGCCTGTTGCCATCCGAAGTTAATTACCGGGCAAATATCTACGGTATGAAAATACTTGGGGTCGAACGGATTATTTCAGTTTCTGCAGTTGGAAGTATGAAAGAAGAAATTGTTCCCGGCCAGATTGTGATACCGGATCAATTTTTTGATCGAACTCAGGGAAAGCGTGCTTCGACATTTTTTGGCAATGGTGTTGTCGGTCATGTTCAGTTCGCTGATCCGGTTTGTGCCGAACTCTCGGCCGTTCTAGTCAAATCTGCCGGTGAAGTTGGTGCAACCGTCCATGCCGGTGGAACTTATCTCTGTATTGAGGGTCCAAATTTTTCCACCCGGGCTGAATCCCGTATCTATCGAAGTTGGGGGGTTGATATTATCGGTATGACCAATCTTCCCGAGGCTCGTTTGGCGCGTGAAGCCGAGATGTGTTATGGGACCGTGGCTCTGGCGACAGATTATGATTGCTGGCATGAAGGTCATGATGATGTTTCGGTTGAAGCGGTTATCGCTATTATTCAGCAGAATGTTGCGACGGCAAAACAGATTATCAAGATGGTCGTGCAGAATCTGACTAAACAGCATAAAAATTGTCATTGTGATGAGGCGCTTAAGTTTGCGATTATGACGGATAAAAGTTTGATTCCGTTGGTAACTCAGGAAGCTCTTAAGCCGATAATCGGTAAGTATTTGAGCTGAAAGGAAAAGATCAATGAGTATTCTTGTGGTTGGCAGCGTTGCTTTTGATTCAATAAAAACTCCATTTGGGGTGGCGGATAATGTCCTTGGCGGGTCTGCCTGTTATTTTTCCACTTCTGCCAGTTTTTTTACCGATGTTAATCTGGTGGCGGTTATTGGCGATGATTTTCCACAAGAGCACATTGATTTCTTGCAGAGCCGCAATATCGACCTGACCGGTTTACAGCAGACTCAGGGGGAAACATTTCGTTGGAAGGGTCGTTACGATTATGATTTAAACGAAGCGCACACGTTGGAAACCCATCTCAATGTTTTTGAATCGTTCCGACCGGTATTGCCGGAAAATTATCGTGATGCAGAATATGTTTTTCTGGCCAATATTGACCCTGAATTGCAACTGGAGGTTCTTCAGCAAATTAAAAATCCAAAATTGGTTGCTTGTGACACAATGAACTTCTGGATTGAGGGGAAAAAAGCCGAATTGATTAAAACTCTTGCCAAAGTTGATATCCTCATTATTAACGAGGCAGAGGTTCGTCAGTTGGCGGATGAACCAAACCTCCTCAAGGCCGCGACAATTGTTCGTAGTTTTGGTCCAAAAACTCTGGTCGTTAAACAGGGAGAATATGGGGTGTTAATGTTTAGAGATGGATCGTTTTTTTCTGCTCCCGCATACCCTTTAGAGGAAGTTTTTGACCCCACCGGGGCTGGTGATACCTTTGCCGGTGGGTTTATTGGTTATATTGCGGCTACCGGCAATCTTGATGAACAAAATTTGCGTAAAGCAACGGTTTTTGGAACCGTCATGGCCTCTTTTACCGTAGAGAAATTCAGTCTCGACCGGTTGCGGGATATTGAGTATTCTGAGATCGCTGATCGTTATAAGAAAATTAAACTATTAACCGAGTTTGCCGATATTGATTAAATATGTTTTAATGGAACACCTATCCTCGGGTTTTTTACCGTAAAGGCCATGGCTGATGTTCATACAACATAAACAGTTGAAAAATTTAAATATTCCAGCTGGAAAGATTTCCCACCTTCATTCATCATCGAGCAGCTTACAGCTCTCTTTTGCTGAATACTCACCGCAATTATGCTGGGCATATTTACTCCAGATTTCAGGGGGAGACAAGACTCTTGTCGTGGTAGCTTTTTATCTGGCAGAGAGTCAATGTTCAATTTTCTTTGTCCCCCAATATGGTGAAGTACCAGATGAAGATGCCGAAAAGGTTTACGAAGAAGGTTATAGTTTTATCGAATCAATGGGTTTTGATCTGACTGAAACCGATTACCATCTACTCTCTGAAAAGAAAAAGAAGTCATACTGGGCCGTATTGCCAATCCGTCAATCTCCAGCTGAAAAAACAGCAAAGGTAGCTGTTCCTGCTGAAAAAGCAGCGAAGGTTCCTGTCTTGTCTGAAAAAACAGAACCAGGGTTAGAAAAGCTTTGTTCACGCAGTCTGGAAAGCTTAGGGAATCTATTTGCATCAATGTGATTTTAATTTGAGGAGTAACCTTTTCGTATGTTGAAATTTGTACCAATGTTGCTGCTGTTGACTCTGTCTGCTTGTGTTCCTATCACACCTGAATCACAGCAGAGTGATGTTCAACGAGCTGATATACACTACAAACTGGCACAGGCTAATCTTCGATCTGGAAATCCGTCCGGGGCATTGAAGGAGCTATTTATTTCGGTGGAATTAGATCCGGATAATGCTGCCATTCAGGTTGCTTTGGCGCAAACTTATCAGCGCAAAGAAGCCTATCAACAAGCAGAAAAACACTACTTAAAAGCACTGAAGATTTCCGACAACGACCCACGTTACCAGAACAATCTGGCCTCTCTTTATCTGGATTTGGAACAGTGGGATAAAGCTATTTATTATTTCGATCTGGCAGCACATAATCTTTTGTTTGTCGATACTCCAGTTTCGATTGCCGGTATAGGTTATGCCTATTTGAAGAAGAATGATTTTCAGACAGCCTTAGGCTATTTAAATGAATCGATCGAGCTTGCACCTCGTTACGCGTCCCCCTATTTTTTTAAAAGTAAAATTTATCACTCCCTTGGAAATAAAGTTAAAGAAAAACTGTCTTTGCAGCGTGCTATCAGAATTGAGCCAAAATTTCTTGAGCCGCGCTATCAGCTAGCTTTGTTACTTGTACAGGAGGGCTCCATTGCAGAAGCGATTGAGCATCTTGAAGCAATTATTGAGTATTCTCCGAATACAACCATGTCCTTCAAAGCTGAAGATCTGTTGCAAAAGCTATCCGGAACCTGTTATTGATCTCGTCTCCCGCCCATCTTGAATTTACTATATAGTTATTAATAATGTAATTAAATCGGTAGATTAGGATTTTGTTGTCTGCTTGACAGATGCTTTGTTGCTGCTACACTTATTGAAACGGTCGGTTTCAGAGGTAGTTATGGTAAAAGTTTTAATTGTTGATGACGAAGAAAATACCCGTATTGGCTTAGTCAAATTACTAACTCAAGAGGGTTATCATGCCGAAGCTGTTGCGAATGGATTTGAAGCTTTGGAGTATCTTAAGAAAGGTGGTATCGGTCTGGTGCTCACCGATATTAATATGCCTGAAATGAATGGTCTGGTCTTTCTGCAAGAGCTGAACCAGACATACCCAGAGATAAAAGTTGTTATGATCACTGCCTACGGTGGGGTTGGCTCTTATCTCGAAGCAATGAATCAGGGTGCTTTGGAATACTTACACAAACCGGTCAAACTCAGGGATTTACGGGCGGTTCTTAATAAGACTTTTAACCCCACAGACTCATTGGGAAATTCTTCAGCTTTATTGACAGGAGGTGACCATGAATAAATTCTCGACCGTGTTAGTTGCTATTGATTTTTCTGATAGTTCCGATAATGCATTTCAAATGGCACTCTCATTGGCAAAAACCTTTTCAGCGCAGTTACTGGTGTTGCACGTTATAAATGAACCGGTTGACCTGCGTGGTTTTTATGTCCCTCATATCTCATTCGCTCGATTGGAAGAGGAAATTGAGGAGGGGGCACAAAAGATGATGGAAAGTTTTTGTCGGACCCACATCGTTGATTTTGAAGATTTCCAGGAACTGATTGTTGCAGGTCTGCCATACGAGGAGATCATTGCTCAGGCAGCAGAAAAATCTGCAGATTTAATTGTTCTTGGAACTCATGGTCGCTCCGGGTTAGATCATGTTTTGTTTGGTAGTACAGCAGAAAAAGTGGTGCGTAAATCAACAGTACCAGTTTTAACTGTCAGGTTGGAAGAATAGGGTTTTGCAGTTATTTCTTAGAGATAGAAAAAAAGCAGCCGTTGGGCTGCTTTTTTTTTGTGATTATTTTGCTTCTCAGTGTGCATGCTTGATATAGTTACTAAAGCGTGATTTTTTCCAGTTTTGCCATTGTCGTTAAGGTTTTTTTAAATGTCAGACCATGAAAGTCAATTTGCCGGTGAAAAAATTCTTATTGTCGATGATGATGAAGTCATTGTTAGCCTGGTGGAATTATTATTGAAAAAACGTGGCTTTGAGGTTTTATCTGCAACTAATGGCGACCAGTGTTTGAAAATGGTTGCAAAACATTCTCCGGTACTTGTGTTACTTGACTATATGATGCCGGTCATGAACGGTTTGGATACTCTTAAGCAAATCAGGAATCAATATCCCGATATCTCTGTTGTTATGTTTACGGGCAAGGGGAATGAAGAAGTTGCCGTTGAGTTGATGCGTGCTGGTGCTGCAGATTACCTCCGTAAGCCTTTTGCCACTAAAAGTCTAATTAAGCGGATTGATGCGGTATTATTGGTCAGACAAATTGAAATTAAAAACCATGAATTGCTTAAAGAGCGTGAGTATTTACAGAATGAAATTAAACAATGGAATACAAAACTTGAGCAACGAGTTAGTGAAAAAAGTTTTGAATTAGAGCGAGCCCATAAAGAAATTATTCAATCGGAAAAACTAGCAGCCCTCGGACATATGTCTGCAGGCATGGCGCATGAAATACGTAATCCCCTGAATTCAATCAACCTGTTTGCCCAAATTCTCCTCTCTGCTGAGGGTCTGGATGGAGAAAATCAGAGTTATGTCTACAAAATTACCCAGGAAGTTGAACGGATTGATGAAATTCTGATACAGATGCTGGCAGCCAATTCTAACCATACCAATAAGCAGCAGATTGATTTAGTTGAAATTATTGAGAAGGTGGTCGGTGATTATCAAACCAGAATAGAGAACCAGCAGATAGAACTTCGAATTAATCTCAATCGGAAAACTCCTCTCATCAGGGTTGATTCACTTGAAGTTGAGAAGATTTTCACTAACCTGATTGGGAATGCTCTCTACGAAATGCCGGATGGGGGAACTCTGACCATTGTTTTACAGGCTGATGTGGAAAAAATAATCATCATGGTTTCTGATACTGGCTCAGGTATTCCGAGTAAAAACATCCCGAGGATCTTTGACCCATTTTTTACCACTAAAGAAAAGGGGACCGGTTTTGGGCTTTCTGTGGTTCTACGGGTTGTCAATAGTCTCGGGGGACGGATAACGGTGGATAGCCCTCCTGCTGCCGGGGCTTGTTTTATCATTGAATTACCCCTGCTTCCAACCTCGGTTCATTAACTCTTATGGCACTAAAATTACGTGAAATAACTCTCCGACTGGATGAGAGTGAGGATTCAATCCCTGCAAAAATTGCTGAAATTCTGAATTTTTCGGTTGAAGATATTGATTCCTGGAAAATTGTCCGTAAAGGGATTGATGCGCGGCGTAAATCTAACCTATTGCGGGTCTACAGTGTTGAATTCAGCTGTTTGAATGAGCAAGAGATATGCAAAAATAATCGCCATGTTCCCACCCTTCTTGAAATGAAAAATCAGTCTGAGTTTGATTTTATTCCACTTAAATCCAAATTAAAAATTCTGATTGTCGGGATGGGGCCGGCGGGGTTATTCAGCGCATTGGCGCTGGCTGAAGCGGGAGCACAGGTTTGCCTGATCGAACGGGGTCGGCCGATTGCCGAGAGACTTAAAGATGTTGAAGACTTCCTGTCCGGTCGTGGTTTACAGAGTGAGAGTAATATTCAATTCGGGGAGGGAGGCGCCGGCACTTTTTCAGATGGTAAATTGACCAGTCGTATCAACCATCCGACAACCGCTTATATTTTGCAACGTCTGGTTGATTTTGGCGCTCCTGAAGAAATTCTCTGGCAGGCAAAACCACATATCGGTTCAGATCGCTTGAGGGGGATGTTGGTTAATTTCCGTCAGTATCTTCTCTCTCTCGGTGTTGATATTCAGTTTTCCAGTCGTCTTTCCGGATTTGAGACATTAAATGGAAAATTGAGTGCAGGAATCATTAATAATTCCAAACTGATAGAATGCGATCAATTGATCCTGGCAGTTGGTCACAGCGCCCGTGACACTTATCAATTATTGGCCGATAAAAAAGTTCAGTTGGAGCAGAAACCTTTTGCCCTTGGATTGAGGGTTGAACATCCCCTTGAATTGATCAATCAGATTCAGTACGGTATGACAAGCTCCACACAGTTGCCGAGTGCTGATTACCGGTTGGCCTGGAATGATCCAACCACCAAACGGGGTATCTACTCTTTTTGTATGTGTCCGGGAGGGGTGGTGGTGAATGCTTCCTCAGAGGTCGATGGTCTGGTGGTAAATGGGATGAGCGATTTCCGGCGTGCTGCCCCAAGATCTAACAGTGCCCTGGTTGTTACGGTGAACCCGGCTGATTTTTTATCAACCGATGCTCTGGCCGGAGTGCAGTTCCAACGACATTGGGAACGTGCGGCCTATTTAGCCGGTGGCGGCGGTTGGCACGCTCCGGCGCAGCCGCTGCTGGAATTTCTCCATGGACGTGGAGGACAACTTGATTCATCATGTCAACCGCAAGTTGTCCATGCCGACCTGACCAGCTGTTTGCCCGGTTTTGTGAGTGAAGGATTGCGCCGTGCATTGCCAATCTTTAACCAGAGGATGCGTGGTTTTGTTGGTCCGGAAGCAACCCTGATCGGGGTTGAAACGCGAACCTCGGCACCGCTGAGGATTCTCCGCAATCAGTCGGGGGAGTCGGTCAGTCACCCGGGTCTTTTCCCGGTGGGTGAGGGGGCTGGTTATGCCGGAGGGATCATGAGTGCCGCACTTGATGGTTTAAAGACCGCAGCTACAATTGTCAATACCCATAACGATTTTTGAAAAGAGGTTCCTTTGAACGAGAATACCAGCAAAACAATTTATGTTGATCAGATTCAAGAACGGGCCAGGGTTGAGTCAATTTTTCTGGTGCGGGATAAAATTACCGCCATGGCGAAAAATGGGAAACCCTACATGACCTTGAAATTGATGGATCGAACCGGTGAAGTTGAAGGGCGGATCTGGGATCAGGTCGATTACTTTTCCGGCCAGTTTAACAAAGATGATTTTATTCAGATCAATGCCAAAGCAAGTGTTTATATGGGGAAGATGCAGCTGGTCGTTCAAGATCTAACGAAGGTTGAAGAGAACCTGATTGATCTGAGTGATTTTCTTCCGATCTCAAAAAGGTCGTTGAGTGACATGCGTCAGGAACTGGATCAGATACTCTCCTCTCTGACTGATGTCCATATTGAGGCATTGCTTCGTGCCTTTTTTGATGATCCCGGGTTTTTTGCCCTCTATAGTAAAGCCCCGGCTGCCAAAGCAATGCACCATGTTTTTCTGGGTGGGTTATTGGAACACTCTCTTGCGGTCGTCGGGCTGGCGGTTGATGTCGCAGTACGGTACCCGCAAGTTAATCGAGATCTTCTCATTTGTGGCGCTCTGCTGCATGATATTGGCAAGGTCAAGGAATTATCATATCGCCGTTCCTTTGATTATACTGATGAGGGGAAACTGCTGGGGCATATTGTTATCGGGGTCCAGATGGTGGAAGATCAGGTTCGGCAACTTGCCGATTTCCCAGATGAATTATCAATGCTGATTAAACATCTGCTTCTTTCCCATCATGGTCAGTACGATTTTGGATCACCAAAACGGCCAAAATTTATGGAAGCGGTCATTCTTAACTTTATTGACGATCTTGATTCTAAAATTAACGGAGTCCAGACCCACATTGATAAAGAGCCGGATAAGGAAGGAAACTGGACAAATTATCATCGCCTCTACGACCGCTATTTTTACAAGGGATCTGGCCCAGCAAAACAGCAAAAGGCTAAAATGTCTGCTCCGGCAAAAGAAAAACCGTCGCTGACAGAAAATAGATCGATCCGAACTGAACGTAAATCTTACAATAAGCCACTTGGAACTAATCTTGGTGACCAGCTGCGGGAGAAAAATCTTGATTTGTTTTCCGCCATGACTGAAAAAGGGGAAGACTCTTGATTCTTGATACCTTGCCAACCGGCCCTCTTGAGGTCAACTGCTACATCATTGGTTGTGAAAATACCAAAAAAGCTGCGGTGATTGATCCCGGCGGCAATGTTGAACAGATTTTGCAGCGGCTGCATCACCATCAATTAGATCTGGTCATGGTTATCAACACCCATGGTCACTTTGATCATATTGGTGGAAATCGGGACTTACTGGCAGCAACCGCAGCAGAGTTACTTATCCATCAGGATGACCGTCAAATGCTGGATTATGCTGCAGAGCATGCTGCCGCTTATGGGTTGAAGGTAGAAATCTCTCCACCACCGACTCGAGAACTTATTGACGGTGAAATCCTGTCGGTTGGAGAATTATCCCTGCAGGTGATCCATACCCCCGGCCATTCTCCGGGGGGAATCTGTCTCTATGTCAATGATTGTTTATTGGTCGGGGATACTCTGTTTGCCGGTTCTATCGGGCGCACTGACCTGCCGGGGGGGGATCATCAATTATTAATCAATGGCATTAAGGAGAAGCTTTTACCGTTGCCGGATGAAACCAGAGTTTGCCCTGGCCATGGACCAATGACCACAATTGGTGAAGAAAAACAGCACAATCCGTTCTTACGTTGAGGAGTCGAGTATGTTGCAGGGAAAAAGTATTGTTCTTGGAGTCAGTGGCGGAATTGCCGTCTATAAAGCTATTGAGCTACTACGACTATTGACCAAAGCGGGAGCCGATGTCCATGTCATCATGACCAGAAATGCCCGGGAATTTGTTGCGCCGCTCACCTTTCAGACTCTCTCCTGCAACCCGGTTCATACCGATCTCTTCGATCTTTCTCAGGAACAGGAGATCGACCATATCTCCCTGGCTGATCGTGCCGATCTGTTCATTCTGGTACCGGCCACCGCTAATCTAGTGGGTAAAATTGCTCAGGGTCTTGCCGACGATCTGTTGACCACAACTATCATGGCGACCAAAGCTCCGGTACTGATTGCCCCGGCAATGAACAGTCATATGTATGAAAACCGGATCTATCAGCGCAATCAGAAGTGTCTGGATGAATTAGGTTATTATATCCTGGAACCGGTCAGTGGATCTCTAGCGTGTGGGTGGGAAGGGCAGGGGAAACTTCCCGATCCAGCGATTATTTTTGCCGCAGCAGAATCGGTATTAGTCCCGAAAGATCTTCTCGGCTGTCATCTCCTGGTCACTGCCGGACCAACTCAGGAGGAGATTGACCCGGTCCGTTATATTTCCAATTACTCTTCAGGAAAGATGGGCTTTGCCATTGCCGCTGCAGCTCAGCAACGGGGGGCACAGGTCACCCTGATTGCCGGGCCAACAAATTTGACCGTTCCGGTCGGGGTGCACTGTGTGCCGGTTTTTTCCGCGGCTGAGATGCGTTCTGCAGTATTTGATCATCTGGATGATATTGATGTGGTGATTAAGGCCGCCGCTGTTGCTGATTACCGTCCGGTGGATCGATCGGTACAGAAAATGAAAAAAACCGCCGATAAGTTGACTCTGGAGTTGGAAAAAAATTCCGATATTTTAGCTGAACTCGGGCAGCAGAAAGAGGGACGGATTCTGATTGGTTTTGCCGCAGAGACCGAGCGGTTACTGGTTCATGCAGCAGAAAAACTGCAAAAGAAAAATCTTGACCTGATTGTTGCTAACGATATTACCCGGGAAGGTGCAGGGTTTGATGGCGATACCAATGTTGTCAAGTTTCTCCATGCTGATGGTCGGGTTGAAGAACTGGAACTGATGCGCAAGAAGGAGGTCGCTCAGCAGTTGTTAGACCGAGTGATGGTGTTGTGGAAAACTAAACAACCGTAAATAGTGGCAATATTTCATCAGGATCAGTGATCCCCAGCTTGAAACGATTATGTAATTCCTTGAGGATCAAGTCTGAATCTTCCTGATGCAGTTTTCCTTCCAGCCAAAGGAGATTCATATTTTTTCTGATCAGTGCCGCAGCAGTGAAGGCTCTGGCTCCGGTTGGATCAGCATTCCAGTAGGGACTGTTTTCATCGCCAAGGATACCGTTAATCGCTTCAAGACCCATAGCCATGTATTCACGGTGCTCATTTTCATCAAACTTCCATTTTGAACGTTTGGCTATGGTATTGATCAGTTTGTGCCAGTTCTGTAACCTGGTGATCAGCATCATTGAGTTGAAAATCTTTTTGTTGGTCCGAAACGAAAAGATAGTGGGTGACAGAACTTTATTCAGCAGCTGATCCAGCTTCCGGTTATCCCGTTTTGCCAGGAGTTGGGCCGTTTCCCAAGTTTCATCACGCACCCCGATGTCGGCACGGATTTCCCAATAGGCATGATTTAACAGTACCGTGTTGTAGGTCATTGCCAGTCGGTAGGGGACAAAATAATTATGAGCAATGGTGTCTGCTGCCAGGTGAGCCAGATAGCCGTAGGCACACGCCTCTGCTGCTGGACTTTCTTTCTTGCTCTGGGCCAGAAGCTTGCGGCCGATACGCCAGTTGTGGCAATGTTCAAGATGGTGAGTATGTTTTTTCCCCAAGGTGATATCGGCGGCAATGCAGCCGTAAAGGAAATCCATCGGGTGACTCGCCAGCAACGCTTGCAATACCGCCGGAAGTGCCTCCGGTGCTGCCAGCAGCCGCAGTCCTAATCCGAGATGGACTCCGGCACCCCAGGCAAAGGCATCTGCTGGAATCAGTAACAGAAATATTATAAATATAAAAAGGCGGAACATAACGCCTCCAGGATAGAATTTATGTCTGATCAATTATATCACGAATGCCATGAAGTTATCGCCCAAGGAAGAGCAATTTTTGAAGATTTACAGCAGTGGGGTTTTGAGACGGTCCAACCTCTGGAGATTGATTCAAAAAGAGAAGCCGCCACCCCGGTTATTGCCGAGTCTGCTGCAGTTTTCTATGTTAAGGAAGCGGTAGCGCCCGTTGTGGGAAAAGTGAGCCAGCCAATGTCTCTTGCCAACCTTCAAGCAAACCTTGTGAATTGTGATCGTTGTACGCTGTGTCAACAGCGTACAAATATTGTTTTTGGTGGTGGAAATCCACATGCACAGGTGGTGCTGGTGGGGGAAGCTCCCGGACGGGAAGAGGATATTCAAGGCGTTCCGTTTGTCGGAGAGGCAGGACAACTGCTTGAGAAAATCCTGCTGGCGATGAACCTTTCACGTGAGGTCGTCTATATCTGTAATGTGATTAAGTGCCGCCCCCCCGGTAACCGTGATCCCCATCACGATGAAATTTCTGCTTGTGAGCCGTTTTTGAAACAGCAACTAGCTTTGATTAAGCCGGAAATAATTATTACGCTGGGCCGTTTTGCTGCACAGACATTGTTGAAAACTTCTATTCCTATTGGAAAATTGCGTGGTCAGTGGCGTGAGTATGAAGGAATTGCTCTGATGCCGACATTCCATCCAGCCTATCTATTACGAAATCAATCGGGAAAGCGGCCAGTTTGGGAGGATATGAAACAGGTGATGCACCGGTTGGAAAATCAGGCAAAATAATTGATGAAAGTTTCGGGTGGGGGAGTATCCGGATCAACATATTCAGATTCACCGCTCCTACTCAAGATTAATTACCGTTTTATTAATTTCGAGCCAAAATTAATCTAGCAATTTTTATGACGCTGGTTACAACTGACAATATAATATCATCAGTTTTGCCGTTCCGGCTTTGCGATACCAATTATGAGACAGCTGACCGCTATAAAACCTGACTAATCGGAAAAGTTAAATGGAATTTTTATACAGCCCGATGTTTATTAATATCATTTGGATTGCCTCAGCTTTCCTCTTTGGTTTTGCGGTAAGGCAAGTTGGTCTGCCCCCGATGATCGGCTTTTTAGGTGCGGGTTTTGCCCTTCATTTTCTCGGCCTTACCCAAGGTTCTCTCGCTCTTGACTCAATTGCTGATATGGGTGTCATGCTCCTCCTTTTCACTATTGGTCTGAAACTCAATCTTAGAAGTTTGGCCAAACCTGAAATCTGGGCTGGTACGACCATCCACATGTTCTTATCGATTGTTTTCTTCGGTGCTGCTGTTATGGGATTAAGCACCCTGGGGCTGGCTGCTTTTGCAGGGATGGAACTCTATCAGGCCGCATTGGTGGGTTTTGCTTTAAGTTTTTCAAGTACAATTTTTGCGATCAAGACCTTGGAAGATAGAGGTGAATTAAATTCTGATCACGCCAATGTCGCCATTGGTGTATTGATTATGCAGGATCTCATCGCGGTCATTTTTATCACTATGTCAAAAGGGGAATTCCCTTCTGTCTGGGCTCTGGGAATACCACTTTTTCTCTTTGCTTTAAGACCGATCCTGATGTTTTTTATCGACCGTGCCGGACATGGCGAAATGCTCACTCTGGCTGGATTTTTTACGGCACTGGTTATTGGTGCCACCGGTTTTCACCTGCTCGGCATGAAAGCTGATTTAGGAGCGCTTGTCATGGGTGTCTTAGTTGGCTCCCACCCCAGAGCATCGGAACTGGGAAAAGCACTCTACAGTTTTAAAGATATGTTTCTGGTCGGTTTTTTCTTTCAAATTGGTCTGGTCGCGCTACCGGGGCTCTCTCATGTTTTTATCGCTTTAGCTTTTGTGACCATCATGCTGGTTAAATCCAGTTTTTTCTTCACCATCTTTACCCGTTTTGGTCTGCGAGCCAGAATATCATTTATGGCCACTATAAACCTTTCGAACTATTCTGAATTTGGACTTATTGTTGCTGCGATAGCGGCCAAAAAAGGTTGGCTTAGCAATGACTGGCTTCTGATACTCTCTCTGGCGTTGACCTTTTCTTTCATTTTAGCTTCCATCCTCAATTCCCGGACCAACACAATCTACGAACGTTTCAGCCCTGTATTCAAATGGTTTGAGGGTGTTAGAACTGAGCAACTGGTCGAAGTAGATCTTGGTGAAGCCTCAATGATTGTTCTGGGGATGGGCAGAATCGGTATTGTTACCTATGATTCTATGTGTGAAAAAATTGGTCATGATCGGGTCGTGGGCATTGACCATGACAGCAGTCTGGTAAAAGAACTGGTTGATAGTGGCCGTAAAGTTATTCTTGCCGATGCCTCCGACCAAGAGTTCTGGACCCAAATTAAACTCGACAACATCAGCCTGGCTATGTTCGCCATACCAAATATGACAGCCTGCCTCCCTTCCATAAAACAGCTCTCAGAAACGACCTTTAAAGGGCAGATTAGTGCAGTGGCAAAATATGATGATGAAGTTGACGCGCTGCTCAAGGCCGGTGCTGATTCAGTCTATAATATTTATGCCGAAGCCGGCTCCGGATATGCAGATCACGTCTGTAAAAATTCATACCACT